>NZ_BAAGRD010000007.1:53965-71732 GCF_054783135.1 Niabella terrae | reverse complement strand
GGTGTACAACGACGGTTGCAGGTTCGAATCCTGCCCCAGCCACACATGTGTGAGGGTCGAGCTGAGAAGTCATCCCTGCATAGCCGGAGTAGCTTAACAGTAAAGCAGCATCCGACTAAGATGTAGATGCAGGTTCAAATCCTGCGCCATCTACCATTTGAGCCAATGCCTTCGAAAGAAGATAGCCAATCGTTGACTAAAGCATTGATAGGTTCAACGACGAAACTCCTGAGTTTGAGCGGGCCAAACCCATAAAGCCCATAAGGGAGTAAACTGGTTAGGTGACTTACGCCGGATAGAAAGTAATCCGGCACTTTTTAAGAGGTTTCTTATAAGCAGTTTTGGTTGGGTCCTGGTGTTTCTACATCCGGGACCATTTTTAAAAGAAAAATTAGCTAAAATGGAATTATGGATTGACATAAAAGGATATGAAGGAATTTATCAGGTATCAACTCACGGTAATGTTAAATCGATGGGTTCGGTACGAGTTATAAAAGGTGTAAAACAGTTCTATCCCCCAAATATTTTGAAACAGAGTAAAACTAATTCCGGGTACATGGGTGTGAGTCTTTGGAAGGACGGCGTGAAACGAATGTCGCTCGTTCATAGAATTGTGGCTGAGGTTTTTGTTGATAACCCTTTTCGAAAATCAGATGTGAATCACAAAAACGGTATCAAGACCGATAATAGGCCGGAGAATCTGGAATGGTGTACCAAGTCTGAAAATATCCGGCATGCAATTGCTACAGGTTTGATCCGTCGCAATTCACAAAATCTTATAAGCAGGTAGTCTTGGTTGACCAGGCGGTTTCTACATCCGGGACCATTTTTAAAACTGCATTAAAGATATAAAACAATGACAGGGATAAACAGCAAATGCTGGGAGTAGACAGTTTATTTAAAAGATATATTTTCCCAACTAGGTACAAGCCGCCCTGACGTCTCTACATCTGGGGCTTTATTAAAAAACGATAAAACGTAATGAAAGTATTAAGCTTAGATTTTGAAACATACGCAGAACGAGATCTTAAAAAGGTCGGTGCTTATAAGTACTTTGAATGCCCTGCTTTCGAGATCATGCTTTGTGCCTACGCTTTTGATGACGAGCCTGTGCAGATTGTAGACCTGGTAAATTTCGAGGATATACCTGAACGTGTAATGAAAGCCTTACTGGACCCAAACATTCTGAAAACTTCATACAATGCGGTTTTTGAAATGGGTGCCATAGAAAGACAGTTTGGCCTTGAAATGAAGCCTGAGCAATGGGATTGTACGATGGTTAGAGCTGCGATGGTGGGGTATCCTTTCGGTCTGGACGCGGTAGCTAAAGCGATGCATTCGTCTCAGGAGAAGGATAGTGAAGGCCGACGGTTGATTGAATATTTCTCGAAACCTTGCAAACCAACTAAGATAAATGGTGAACGCACAAGAAACTTTTCGTATCACGATCCTGAAAAATGGCAGAGATTCAAAGACTACTGCATCCAGGATGTGCGGGTTGAATTGGGTTTAAGGAAAAAGTTATCGTGGTTTCAGATACCAAACAGAGAGCGTAAAATGTGGTGCCTGGACTATAGAATGAATAAGCATGGTGTCAAAGCGGACATGAGACTGGTGGATAATGTGATCCGAATGAACGCCGAGCTCGCTGAAAAACTAACATCGCGATCCAGGGAGTTGACCGGACTAGCCAACCCCAATAGCCCCGTACAGCTTACAAACTGGTTAACTGAGAAATTAGGAACTAAAGTTGTAAGTATCGCAAAGGAGCCGTTAGAAAATTATTTGAATCAGACGGACGACCCGGTAGTGCGTGAAGTAATTGAAAATCGACAGGAATTAGGGAAGGCCTCGGTTAAAAAGTTTAACGCCATAAAGAAGTGCGTATGTAACGATTCGTATATACGTGGTATGTTCAAATATTACGGGGCAAACCGGACAGGTCGGTACTCATCGGTATTCGTGCAACTACAAAATCTGGCTAAGAACAACATGGATACGCTGGATATGGCGCGAATGATAGTCACTGAAACAGGGGATCTTGAAATGATGGAAATCGCATACGGAAAACCCACGTATGCTTTCAGTCAACTGATCCGTACATCTTTCGTAACAAATAAGCTGGGTCTACTTGTGTCAGATTTCGCAGCGATCGAATCCCGGGTGCTGGCATGGCTGGCTGGGGAGCAGTGGAAACTTGACGCGTTCGTTTCGCATGGAAAGATATACGAGCAGGTAGCAGCTAACATGTTTGGTGTTCCTCTTGAAACTATCATTTATAAAGATAAAAACGGCGTCTGGCAGAAAGGACCAAACTATCACATGAGACCGCGCGGGAAGGTGGGTGATCTCGGATGTGGGTTTGGGGGCGGCGTAAACGCGCTGATAAATCTGGGCGCGTTGAAGATGGGTGTTGAAGAGGAGGCGCTAGAAGGGATTGTGGACCAATGGCGGGCTGCCCACCCTAAAGTCAAGAAGTTCTGGTATGCAGTAGGTAAAGCCGCCTTCAAAGCTGTGGATGAAGGAATCATGACCCGGATGCAGCACGGGTTGACGTTTTCCAGGCAGCGGAATTTTCTGGTAGTCACGTTACCATCCGGCAGGTCGCTATACTACGTTGAACCTAGAATCGGACAGGGCAAATTCGGACCTGAAGTTACATATATGGGGTTGAGCACTGAGGATGGTAAAAGCACCAGTAGGAAATGGCTTCGGATCGGGACCTACCACGGAAAACTGGTTGAGAATTTGGTGCAAGCTATCGCAAGGGATTGTCTGGTTGTAGCGATGCTGCGCCTGGAAAAAGCCGGATACCTGCCGGTTATGACAATCCATGATGAGGTGGTATGTGACAAACAACCCGGGCAGTCTGTTGCGGAAATGAATGCGATCATGGCCCGGCCAATAAAATGGGCGCCGGGACTGCCGTTGGCTGCTGAAGGATACGAAACATTTTATTACAAAAAGGAGGATTAAATTATGAATAGTGAAATTTTAAAACGACCGAACCTGGTCAAACTGTTGATAACAGGCGATCCCGTGTATTCAAGGGTAGCAGGGGGACCCGCATATCTGCTGGAAGTAGATGCGACTTTACGTAAGCCGTTACGGTTTTCAGATGGTCAGTCCTACACACGGGACGGACGCATTGACCCGGATCAGGATTATGGGGAGTGCATGATATGGCCGGATGCAAAAACCAGAACATGGGGAAACTACTGTCCTTTTAAGAAGGGGGATTTAGTATTGGTATGGTCTATTGATGCTCGTAATAAGGAGCTACGCATTTTTTATGGCTATAATCCAGGAAGCAAAAGCCCGTATCAAACAGGATACTTTAACTACGGAGTACTAGTATTTGGACTTGGTTGGGAAAACTGCGAACTATATGATCCTTCAAAAGTAAAATTTGATTAAGATGAAACCATCTGAATATCCAAAAGAAATTTGGTATTCAACAAAATCACTCGCAGTGAGTGCGGTGGAAGATTACATTAGTGAAAATCAATAAAACAGAAGTAAAATGAATAATAAGAAAACATTCAAGAGTTTATTAATAGAACTAATCGCCTGTGAACCCGCTGTAGAATGGGCAGAAGATAAAACAGTAGAAGAAGTTGTGGCTACTTGCCATCGTGGTGATTGGCTATTATGGTTAGCTTATTGGATTAAGGTTCCCTTAAAAGAGTTAACACTAGCCAAAGCATTATGTGCTAAAACAGTCTTGCATTTAATGAAAGATGAACGTAGCATTAAGGCAGTAGAAGTGAGTGAGAAGTTTGGACGTGGCTTAGCTACAAGAGATGAACTGGATGCTGCTTATACTGCTTCTGCTGCTGCTTATGCTGCTGCTTATGCTGCTGCTTATGCTGCTGATGTTACTTCTTCTGCTGCTTCTGCTGCTGCTTCTGCTGCTGCTTCTTCTGCTGCTGCTGATGCTTCTGCTGATGCTTCTGCTGCTGCTGCTTCTGCTGCTGCTTCTGCTGCTTATGCTGATGCTTCTGCTGATGCTTCTGCTGCTGCTGATGCTGATGCTAAAACTAAAAATCAAATGCAAACGGCTGACATATGCAGAAAGGTATTAGGAGAAATAATTATTAAAAAAGTAAATGAGTTATTAAAATGAAACCATCTGAATATCCAAAAGAAATACAGGACCTGATTATAAAAAGACAAGTAGAAGCTGGTAATAAAGCTGATATAAAAGTGTTTGATAGAAATAGCGATGCAGGACCGTACTCTGACGGGTTTGATTGGGTTGATACTCCGGAAGGGTATAGTTTTTGGAAAGATGTGATGGACAATTCAAACTTTCAGCCCTATTACGAAAAATACGAACAGCCAGAGTTTACACTACCCGAACAGCCAGAGTTTACACTACCCGAAAAATGGTGTGTAAAAATGGATAAACAGGAGGTTGTTAATTATTGTAATAAGTATGGAAAAAAACCTCCATACCTCATAGATTCAATTTGTCTTGCCCATTTCCCCTCTTGGAATGGGGAATTTACAACATCCCGTAGAATAAAACCCGGTTACACAAAAATCACATTTGAACAATTCAAAAAATACGTACTAATGGAAAAACAAAATAAAGACAGAGTTATAACATGGTCACAAGCTCAGAATATAATTGCAGCAGCTTGTAATAGTTGGAAACCGAGATTAATTGATATGTGGTGCTATGATATAGCATTAAAAAAGGATATACAAATATCTGATTCTTTCTACAAGAAAATGAGAAATGCTTGTACACCAGATCAACACATGCTGTTTGATGAGATCTTTGGTCGGGAGCAGCTAGAATGTCCTTACAAAGAGGGAGAGTTGATTTTTGTTAAATCGACAACACTTAGGGAGTGGATGTTAAGGTATGCCAATGGGGAAATTAATCCTGACGGCTGTGTTAAAGTCTATTATGATCAAGCCAAAGCAGGAAATACCAATACGTATAAAGATCACGCCCCTGCACCCGGAGTTAAATTACCAGAATAGCCTTTTTAAAACATTTATCCATGAAGGACATTACTCTCATAACAAAAGGTCAGGAAGCGGCCATACTGGATCGCTACAAAGATCGGGATCCGGAGCAGATAGCTTACCTGAAACAATGCATCCGTGAAAACAACAGGATCGGTAAAGGCAGGCTGAAAGGTATAAACGATAGAAGTCGGGATATGCAGATAGCCTATAGAATGCTTTCTACAATGGGTGCTAATACTTTAAAAATAATATACGGTTTGCTGGCTGGTGGCAACCTTGCTCGCATATATCACTACGGCTACCTGCACAGAGGAGATAGGTCGCACATATCGGAGGAGGCATTAAAGCAAGCAATCAGGATATTCAAAGAAAACAATAAATCATGATTACATATTTTGAACCGATAAGAACCCAGATCCGGGACTTACGTAAAGCCGTAGATCACGGTGAGTCGTTTGGTGACCTGCTTGAATTAATTACAGAACTCGAAGAGATCGTTGATGCCGTAGAAGATGAATGCTTAGATCACACGCCATCTGAGGACGCGGTTCTCAACGCTATCGGGGAGATTGACCCAGATAAGGTCTTAGAATTGATCGAGGACGCTGAGATCAGCCACTACTTGCAGGAACGCGGGTACGGAGCGATTAAGCTGCAGAGTGCCAATGAACGAAGTGCATTTGAAGCCTTTGCAGCCCGGCTCCACCCCTAATATAACGATCGGAAAAAAGAGGGTCTTATGTTTTGATTAAGCGTACAAACTATTTATACCTCATAATTAATACATTTATACAATGACTACTGAAAAACGCCTGCAGAACAAGATGTGCGACTTGCATCAGATGCAGAAAGAGCTGCATAAATATGCTGGCCAACATGACCGGGACTATATGGATGACCACATCCTGGACAAGCTGCGACAGATCAGCCTACTGCGTGCAGAAATAAAGTATCTAAAGATGCTAATCGCTACGCGGGAAGCGAAACCGAAGGAAGCAGAGAGAACGGTAATTGAAGTAATCGCTATAGCTGTCTGTTTGTTGTTCGTAGGGTTGTGGGTGCTTGTAATAATGGGAATTATTTAAAACTATAAAATAAATGACGCATGGTTCAGTATGTAGCGGAATTGGGGGGTTCGAGTTGGCCGCACAGTGGCTGGGCTGGGACAATAAGTTTTACTGTGAGCGAGAACCTTTCTGCCAAAGAGTCCTCAGATATTACTGGCCTGATGCAAAAGCTTACCCCGATCTTAAAACAGCCGATTTCAGTGAGTGGCGGGGAAAGATCGACGTCTTTACTGCCGGATTCCCGTGCCAGCCGTTCTCGCGCGCAGGATTGCGTAAGGGAACCGAGGACGACCGCCATCTGTGGCCCTACGTTGTTAGAGCAATTCAACAAATCAGACCGCGCTGGATCCTTTGCGAAAATGTTCGTGGGCTTGTTAATTGGGACGAGGGGGTGGTATTCCACCAGGTGCAAGCTGACCTGGAAGCTGAAGGATACGACGTACTGCCGTTACTTCTTCCAGCTGCTTGTGTCAACGCCCCGCACAAAAGGGAAAGAATCTTCTTTGTTGCTACCAACCCCTCGAACCAGCGACTACAAGGGTGGAGCGACAGCGGAGTATTACGAAGCGCAGGGGCGGAATGCAACCAACGATTTAAAGACATGGGCAGCGTTCTACTCCCGGACTGGAAAGACTTCCCGACTGTCTCCCCAATTTGTGTTGGAGATGATGAGCTTTCCGACAGACTGGTTGACATTACCTTTTCTATGTGGCAAAGAGAAGCAATCAAAGCCGGAGGAAACGCTGTAGTACCGCGGTTAGTGTATGAACTATTCAGCATGATCGAAGATTACGAAATCTAAAAATTTATAAATATGAAAATCCAGAAATTCTTGTCACAGACCCGCCGGGACTTTACAGCAGTCTACGAATGTGAGTATTGCGGACATACGCATACAGGCCCGGGCTACGATGACCGCCACTTCCATGATACCGTGATTCCGGACATGATATGTGAGAAGTGCAACAAAAAGGGCCACGAGGACTACAGACCATTAACGCCGAAATACCCCGACGGGTATGTGATTTAAACCGGATGGGTATGTGATTTAAAAATTGAAGAAATATGAGATTAAAGTTATACAAAAAGGAAGGGTTCTGGCTCGCGTATCTATTCTGTGGAAAGGGCGGCCTTAGCAACCTTATCGCCGCAAGCAAATCTGAGAGTTTCTGGCATGTACTTAGAGTCTTCAGGCCCAGATACCTCTGGCTCGCTATTAAAGCAAAATCAGTAAAACATAAGCAGTCATGCAAAATATAATATTTCTAGCCGTCTTGGGTGGAATATCGCTGGGACTTTTGATTGCCAGTTGTGTAGTGAACAGCGTAAGCGGGATTATTATCAACGCTATTAACTTATGTTTTTGTATTTATTTAATGTTTGACATTTTAAAATCCAAATAATAGATCATGACAAAGGAACAATACGAAAAACTATTCAAAGAGGGCCATTTTGAACCGATATGGGTTGAGTTGTTGAACGCTTCTGGCTTTGCAGGATGCACGCAAACGGGGCAAATAGTAGACCGCAGATGGTATCCGGATGCGCATCCTGTTCAAGCAAATTCTGTGTTCGGAGTGGCACCACCTAAGAAAATCAAAAACAATCAATCATGAAAACAGGATACAACTATTTCCAGAATGGGCAGGAAGAAATGTCTTATACAGTAAACCACCGTAACGCTGACGGGACGGAAACCCTTATAGCCGTGACTGATACTAGCGAGAAAGCGCATTTCCTATCAATCGCGGCAAACGCGTATAAACATGAAATTAAATTTATACGAGCGGAGGGGGGCAAGGACGGCATATCAAAGCAGTACACGGGCATGGTAGCAGGGCCTTTTAGACAGTATCCCGTCACACCAGAAGAAGCCCATGAGCCGAAGCAGGAAGCTGTTTCCTACAACCCAAGAAAGTTTGTTTGTGTCCGCACGTCAGACACTGAAGATCTCTATACGATAATGGAGAAATTGGATACAGGTGAGTCGAACTCCGTTGGATACTGGGTGCTCGCAATAGACTGCAGTCAGAAAGCCGCAGAATTAATTGTTAAAGCATTAAATAAGATGTAATGAGCAAGAATACTATCAGATACGAACACATCTACTTCAGCCCGAAAGAGCTTTGGGCCATCACATCTGCCTTGGCGGCCATGCTCCAAGATCTTAAGGCAAGCGAGAATGAGGATTGGAACGGTGATGCAAAGAAAATGCGGGAAGAAATTAAGATTAACCTCATCAAAGCAGCTCAGAAGATTGAGCGGGTGACGGGTGTCAAATCTGAACTACCTGATTACAACGAAGGCGATGAAAGGGACTTTTTAAACTAAAAATGAAAATAATGCAAAAACAAAGCTTCGACGCGTTATCTAAAAATCTGGAAATATACATTTAAAAATAAAGAACCATGAGACTATTTGAAATTTTAGACAAAATGAATATCGCAGACAGTGAAAACCGTACAAGAACTGTTGCAATATCAACCAACGTAACGGAAGCCAAAAAGGTAAAACAAGGCGGGTTGGTGACTGTTGGTGTAGATGCGCAAAGTTTTTCGGACCTAGTTGGAGCAGCAGTCGGAGATACAGACTACCAGGCCGTTCTGTTAGTTATTAATATGGTCGAATATAACAAAGTAGCCGCTGAGGGGGCGAGTATTGTAGACCCTGAAAATAAAGAAGCGTGAGCAGCAACCAAATTATATGCTGGTGGTCTGGCGGGGTAACGAGTGCAGTTGCCTGCAAGATCGCTATCGATTTATTTGGGTTAGATAACTGCCGGTTTATTCAGATAGATACTTTTAATGAGCATCCAGACACTTACAGATTTTTAGGCGATTGTGAAGATTGGTATTGTCAGGAAATTGAAATCATATCGAATGCTAAGTATAAGTCTATACAGGATGTTTGGGATAAATACGCAGCCCTGAACAACGCAACCGGAGCAATTTGTAGTTCTGAATTGAAAAGGGAAGTCAGAAAAAAGTTTATGGAATTGAATCCACAATTCAGGTATCAGATATTTGGTTTTGACATTGACGAACCAAAAAGAGCAAAAGCCATGACCCTGAATTATCCTGAATCAAAACCGTTTTATCCGCTATTGGCTTTGGGTTATACAAAGAAAAGGTGCATTGAGATTCTCACAGGCGCAGGAATTGAAATACCGGCGATGTACAAACTTGGATTTAATAATAATAACTGTTTCCAGACTGGATGCGTTCAGGGCGGTATCGGCTATTGGCAAAAAATACAAAGGGAATATCCTGATAAATTTTTGGCAATGGCTAAACTGGAACATAAGTACACAGATATAAAGGGGAAGCCGGTAACCTGTCTAAAAGATCAAGCCGTAAAGAGAGGGGAGAAAAGTTTACCACTATTCTTATTGCCACATCCAGATTATCCAGACGTAAAAGACATTTCAATGAAATCAGGAAGGGAACCAGAACCGCTAGTTGAATGTAACGGGATGTGTGGAACGATGGATTTAGTAAAACAAATTGAAGAATTATGAAAATAGAAAATTTAAAATTGGCGCAGAAGTTAAATGATAGACGGGAAGAACTAATTGGGTTTATTGATTTATCGTGTCGAAAAATGGTAATAGAAAGGATAAGCCCTGAATCGCAAATGGGTGAACCTTTTAAATCGCGGATAACTGTATCTCATCTGAGCCCCATATACGATGTAATTCTGAGAGCTGTGAGAAACAAAATCGAATCACTGGAAAGACAAATTGAAGAATTATGAAAATCATTAATTAAAACTTTAAAATAACCCGCATGGAAAGATTTTCAATGAAAGAGTTTAGGCCACTATCCCTTGAAGAGAAAAAGCTACGGCTGAAACAGGACATCCAGGATCTGGAAGAAGAAAGACAACCCTACGTCACAGAGAAGCGCGAGCTGGAACTTCGGATGACCATGTTGAATGAGAAGTTAAAGGTAACCCTCCCGGAGGCAGAGTTTGACGCTATTAAATCTGAGAGAGCAGATATCGTGAAACAGAAATACAATGTCGAAGAAAAGATAAGGCGTATAGGCTCAATGATGAAGGAGAAGAACCTGGAAATAGAGAAAGCCGATGTCTACAGCCGCAGGACTTCAAAAACCGGTATCGGGGATGCGCTCACGGAGCTACGTAATAAGTACAACGCTTTTGCATCCGATGCAACCCGGGTTTCCAGCACACGGGTTATGGCTTCTAAATTTGTAGAAGAACTTAACGAACTGATTCAGAAAATTGGCAGCTGATACGCACGATATTATCCGGATTGAAACTTTTTTGAATGAAAAAGAGACCGAGTTCATAAATTTGGTGTCCGCATTACTCGTGGAAATTACATTAAAACAAGCAGCAGATGAAGAAGGGGATTGTCTATCAACGATATAGCACGGATGACCAAAGCCAACACAGCTTTGAAAGGCAGGACCTTATTGTCAATAACTGGACGAAACTTCAGGGGGTCACGATCCTGGAAACGTTCAGAGACAAAGGACTGAGCGGCCGGACTTTCAACCGTCCGGATATGCACAACCTGATGAACTTCATTCGTAAAAACTATAAGGTCGCTGATTTCCTTATTGTAAGTGAGCTCAGCCGGTTCAGCAGAGATGCGGGTGAAGCCATCTCGCTGGTACAGGAGATTCAGGCACATTACGACATCCAGATCGTCTCGGCTTCCCGCGGCGCTATCTACGACTGTACAGACAGCAATAGTTTCTTCATGATGGGTCTTGAATTTCTGCTTGGTAATAGCGAGAATATAAAACGCCAGAGCGACATAAATGGGGGTATCTACGCAGCTAAGACCCAGAAAGGCAAGTGGATCCAGGGTGGCCCTGCCCCTTTCGGCTTCAGGAAAGTAATGACAGAGGGTGGCCGGGTTTTGCAGGTTGACGAGGACGAAGCGCGCATAATCCGCTACATCTTTACAGCCTATGCTGAAAAAGTACCCGTCTACCTCATAAAGCAGCACGCAAAAAGCATGGGTATGAGGAAAAAAGGCAGTGACCCGATCAATGAAATCATCCGCAACCCGCTCTATATGGGATTCCAGCGCGTAAAACCATGGAAGGGGCAACCCGGTGGGTTGTTCCGGATTAAGGACCTACCAGCCATCATTGAGCCGGATACGTGGCACGCGGTCGAATACCAGCGCGCTAAAGCCACGAAACAGCAGCATACGATCCTGTCTGAGGACTTCCCACTCCGGGGCGTAGTCAGCTGCGAGTGCGGCAACAAGCTGACGGGAGCGTACAGCACTGGACGCGGCGGCAGGAAATACGCCTACTACAAATGCCATGGCCACAAGAACATCAATGCAGGGAAGCTACACAGCCAGGTAGCCCTTATCTGGGAGTACCTGTCCATCCCGCACCGGTTGGTAAAGGAGATCCAGAAAACCGCTCCAATCCTGCTCAAAGGACGCACAGCAGCGGGTGAAAAGCAGATGCAGTCCTTACAGGTACAGCTGCGCATCCTAGACGGTAAGATCAGCAGCCTGGAAGAGAAGTTTATCACCAGCCAGATCGAGCAGCCGGTCTACGCAAAATGGAAGCAGGAATTTGGAAATGCGCGTACGAAAATACTGGATGATATCAAGGCACTGAAGAAGCAGCGGTCCCGGGCGCAGATGATACTGGAAGCGCATCTGACAAAACTCGCGGATCTGCGTTATATCTGGGACAGAATCGACGTGATTGGCAAAAGAAAGATGCTAAAAGCCGGGTTCGACAACACTTTGGTCTATTCCGAAGATGGTTGTCGAACCGCTTTTTTACCCCCGTTTTTACGCCATAACGCAATGGAAATGAACAAACAAGGTATATTAAAAATACCGAATATCTTCCGAAAATCCGGTGAGGTGGAGGCGACCGGACTCGAACCGGTGTCCAAACATATTCCCTAAAAGCTTTCTACATGCTTATTTTCTTATTGCTTGTCGGCGAAGAACAGGAAAGAAACCAACCAATTTCAACGCTTAGCTGTATGGTCTTTTGCCGTATTCACAGCCTTACACGGCAGCATTCTGTGTTTTTTTTTGAGTCGGCGGCGGAGCTTGGTAACAGAACAACACTGCTCAACGCGGCCCTAATGACTACTTAATCACTGATTAGGCAGCCATGGCATACTGATTGTTGCCATTTAAAATTTGAGTATTCAGATTAACGGGCTAATTACCCAACGCCCGGCATGCTTACACTTTCAAAGAACTACGCTGTCAAAACCAAACGCCCCCAAATTCTTCTGCAGCCCGATGGGACGGGACCGGCGGCAAAGATACAATTTCTTTTTCGCAGGAGGGACTTCTGCTCTAATACCGCCCTATTTACCCCAGCCAAACCAGTCATTGCCGTTGGCATACAACATAAGGCCCAGTAGCAGTACCATACCCACCATCTGGGCATATTCCAGGAACTTATCACTGGGTTTACGACCGCTGATCATCTCATAAAGGGTGAACATCACGTGACCACCATCCAGCGCCGGGATGGGCAGCAGGTTCATAAAAGCCAGCATGATCGAAAGAAAAGCCGTAATATTCCAGAAAGCCTCCCAGCTCCAGCTGGTAGGAAATATAGAACCGATGGCCTTGAAACCGCCCACCCCTTTATAGGCTTCCGTTTCAGGGTTTAAAATCAGTTTGAACTGGTCAATATAGGCTTTCAGTTTGGTGACAGACATTTTCACGCCGGCCGGGAAAGATTCCAGGAAACCATATTCACGCTTTTCGACTTTATATACGCCCAGTTGTTCATATTCTTCACCACTCAGAAAGGGAATGCCGACTTTGCCATTGGCATCCACCCGGGTCTGCAGCTGAAGCGGTTGACCGTCACGCAGTACCGACAGGGCCACCGTCCCGTTCTCATGTCCTTTTAACAGCGGTCCCAGTTCATCGTAAAATGATACGGGAACCGAATCTACGGCTGTAATCAGGTCCATCTTCCGCAAACCCGCTTTATAGCCGTTCAGGGTATCCATCTGGAACTTTTCATTATAATCACCTACATAGGCCGGAATCCGCTGCATGAACATATAGGCTTTTTTACGCCGGCTCTCCACCAGTTTACCAATCAGATTGATGGGAACATCCAGGGTCTGCTTCACGCCGTTTCTTTCCAGCTCTATCTGCCGGCCGCCAATCAGGATGCGGGCACCCAGGTCTTCGTAATAGGTCACCGGTTCGCCGTTAACGCTCAGGATCCTGTCACCCGAACGAATACCGATTTCGGACATCAGACTATCGGTCACTGCCACGCCATATTTCAGGGAACTGAGTGGCGTTTTCTGTTCGCCCCAGGTATACAGCACCATGGCATAAATTACGAAAGCCAGCAATACATTCATGATGATACCCGCCAGCATGATAATCAGCCTTTGCCAGGCTGGTTTGCTTCTGAATTCAAAAGGCTGTGGCGGCTGTTTCATCTGTTCCTTGTCCATGCTCTCGTCGATCATACCACTGATCTTCACATAGCCGCCCAAGGGCAGCCAGCCTACGCCATACTCCGTGTCCCCCACTTTCTTCTTAAACAGGGAAAACCAGGGATCAAAAAAAAGATAGAACTTCTCCACCCGGCAACCAAACCATCTGGCCGTTATATAATGTCCGAATTCATGGAGGACCACTAATATGGACAATGCCAGTACCAATTGCACGACCTGCATACCTACATTCGGCCAGTTGATAGCTAATAATTCAATCATGGAGCGCGGTTATTTAAAAATCATGCAAAGATACAGCTAATAGGGTTAAGAAAGGTTAAAAAACCGGCGGATGTGGCTGGTTTACCGGTGAATAACGGCATTCACAATTTGATGATATCAGCCGCCAGGGTCCGGGCTTCTCCATCACTGTTGATGTATTCCTCCAGGGTGGGCTGCCTGATAAAATCAAGGCTGCCCATGACTTTTTCAATGACATCTGTCATTTCCAGAAAACCGATCCTGTTTTTTAAAAATGCATATACAGCAATTTCATTTGCAGCATTCATGATACAGGGCAGATTGCCTCCGGTATGCAGGGCCTGAATCGCCAGTTCCAGGTTCCGGAAAGTACGGATATCGGGTTCTTCAAAACTGAAGCTGTTGTATTTTTTAAAACTCAGCCGGGGGTAGTCATTGGGGATCCGGGTGGGAAAAGCCAGTGCATATTGGATGGGCAGTTTCATATCCGGTACACCGATCTGCGCCTTGATACTGCCGTCTTCGAACTGTACCATGCTGTGGATGGCGCTTTGGGGATGAACCAGGACTTCTATCTGCCCGGGTTCCAGGTTGAACAGCCATTTGGCCTCAATCATTTCCAGTCCCTTGTTCATCAGGGTAGCGGAGTCCACGGAAATCTTGGCACCCATATCCCAATTGGGATGCTGCAGGGCATGTTCCCTTTTTACATTAACCAGAAAATTGGGTTTCCGGCCGACAAAGGGGCCGCCGGATGCCGTCAGGTAAATTTTCTCAATCCGGTTACGGGTCTCCCCTACCAGACATTGAAAAATGGCGGAATGTTCAGAATCCACAGGAATAACAGGGACCCGGTTGCGGACCGCCATCTGCATCACCAGATCACCGGCAACGACCAGGGTTTCCTTATTGGCCAGGGCAATCGACTTGCCCGATTCAATGGCACGAACAGTGGGCTTGAGGCCTGCGAAGCCTACAATGGCTGCCAGCATCATATCATAGCAATCCATCGCGGCCACTTCTTCCAGCGCCTCCTGACCGGCAAATACTTTGACATCGGTATCTTCCAGTGCCTCCCGTACTTTATTGTAGCGGGATGCATCGGCGATAACGACAATATTGGGCTGAAACTCAAGGGCTTGCCGGATTAACAATTCCTCATTACTATTGGCAGTAAGTATTTCGACGGAAAACAGCTCGGGATTTTGTTGAATCACTTCGAGGGCCTGTCGGCCGACAGATCCTGTTGCTCCAAAAATACCTATTCTTTTTACCATAACTGACACTTCCCCTACTGTGGACTATTATCCATCCACAGAAAATATTGAATTTTTGTTAATGACGCTGACAAATCAATGGATTCCGGTCGCAAACATAAATCAAATTCTCTGAGTCGCCGCATCTGAGGGCAAATCCATTAATTATTGACCACCCAGGCGTCCAGGGCATCCGCAATCTGCCGGTCATTGCTCAGCCGGGGTACCTTATTCTGGCCGCCCAGTTTTCCCACCGATTTCATATAATCAATAAAACCGTTCTTTCGGACCGGCGTAATTTTGAGGCTTTGCAGAATATTGCCGCTGATCAGGTCGTCATAATAAACATTCTTTTGACGCAGGTATTGGTCTATTTTCTGGGAGAAAGCGGAGAGGTCCTGAGGGGGCGTATCAAATTCGATAAACCATTCATGGTAACTTTTTCCGGTGCCATCATTGACAAAGGGCGCCACCGTGAATTCTGTAATTTCTATCCGGGCTTCTGATGCGGCTTTCAGCAGGCTGTATTCCACTTCCTCACCAATCACGTGTTCTCCAAATGCAGAGATAAAATGGCGGGTTCTCCCGGTAACGATCAGCCGGTAAGGATTGACCGATACAAATTTTACCATATCGCCCAGATCATAGCCCCAGAGTCCCGCATTGCTACTGATAATCATTGCATAATTCACGCCCGCTTCCACCGACTCCAGCCGCAACCTTTTGGCATCGGGCTTGCCGATCTCATTTTCAGGAATAAATTCATAAAAAATCCCACTATTGGTGTTGAGCAGCAGTCCGGGTTCCGTCTGGCTGTCCTGGAAGGCAAAAAATCCTTCAGAAGCCGGAAAAGTCTCGATGCCTGCCACCTTCCTGCCAATCGTCCGTTCCAGCTTGGGTCCGTAAGGCTCATAATTCACGCCGCCATATACCATGACCGAAAAATTCGGGAAAATTTCTCCGATGGGTTTCCCTGTCCGGTGCACAAGTTCGTCAAAATACATCTGTACCCATGGGGGGATACCGCTGATCAGGGTCATATTCTTATTGATGGTCTCGTCGACTATTCTCTGCAATTTGGTCTCCCAGTCTTCAATACAATTGGTTTCATATTCGGGGAGCTGGTTTCTTCTCAGGTAGCGGGGAATATGGTGGTTAACGATACCACTCAGCCGTCCGGTGGGTATTCCGCCAACCCTTTCCAGCTCGGGAGAACCGCTCAGAAAAATCATATGGCCGTCTGCGAATTCGGTATTACCCGATTCGGCCATATAGCATAACAGGGCATTTCTGGCTGAATTAATATGGTTCCCAATAGAATCCTTGGTGATAGGGATATACTTGGTACCACTGGTCGTGCCCGAGGTTTTGGCGAAATAAATCGGCCGCCCCTTCCAAAGAACATTGTGTTTCCCATCCTTGATCAGCTGTATATAATTACTGAACGCTTCATAATCACGTACCGGTATAGCCTGCTGAAATTCACTGTAATTGCTGAGGTCCTGAAAGTTATGGTCTTTACCAAACTGCGTGTTTTTACCTGTTTTCAGCAGATTTTTAAGAATAATTTCCTGATCCGCCGCAGCCGTAAGCATGGATTTTTTAATATTTTTGGCTACAATGGAAGCAAAAGGTTTTGCCAGAACAGACTTGATTTTCATGTACTTATCGAATTTTTTCCGATTCCTTTCCGATCTTATTGTTGTAAAGATAACATCTTGCAAATTATACCGGAATCAGAATTAGAAATGTTCGAATAATTAATCTTGTAAAATGAAAATTAATATTTACCTTTGCCGCCTAATTTTTAAGACATGATAGCAGTTATTAAGGTAGCCGGTCAGCAATATAAGGTGGAAAAAGACCAGACTTTATTTGTACCCCGTATCGAAGGCAAGGCAGGTGATTCTATTGATCTGGATGTATTATTCGTACATGCTGACGGAAAACTTTCCGTTGGTGCTGACAACAAAGCTAAAGTAAGCGCAGAAATTTTGGATCACATTAAAGGTGAAACCGTAATTGCCTATAAAACCAAAAGGAGAAAAGGCTTTCACAAGAAAAAAGGTCATCGCACCGCGTATACTAAAATTAAGGTAACCGCGATTGCTTAATCCGAAATGATGATGTCGGAAAAACCGGCCTGTCCGAAAGGACCCTGCCGCTTTTTCGATTGTTATTAATCAACTTTTAAATTAAATAGAAATGGCACATAAGAAAGGTGAAGGTAGTGTAAAAAACGGCCGTGATTCCGAAAGCAAAAGACTGGGTGTAAAAATCTACGGCGGTCAACCGGCTATCGCAGGTAATATCATAGTTCGTCAGCGTGGTACGGTGTATCATCCGGGCGCCAATGTTGGTGTTGGTAAAGACTTTACATTATTTGCACTCTCTGATGGTATTGTAGAATTCAACAAAGGAAGAAAAAACAGAACCGTTGTTTCTGTAAACGCTCCTGCTGAAGCCTGATAAATTGTGGATTACTGCAGATTGCCTTGGGATAATTTGTGGAAAAAAAATTTGCAGACATAAAATTTTTTTATAATTTTACTGTCGTTAATCCATTTACTAATCATTAAATTCTAAAAAATGGCAAAAGCAGCAGCTAAGAAAAAAGCAGCTCCTAAAAAAGCAGCAGCAAAAAAAGCAGCTCCCAAAAAGGCGGCAGCTAAAAAAGCAGCTCCTAAAAAAGCAGCAGCTAAGAAAGCGGCTCCTAAAAAAGCAGCAGCAAAAAAAGCAGCTCCTAAAAAAGCAGCAGCTAAGAAA
>NZ_BAAGRD010000007.1:0-53948 GCF_054783135.1 Niabella terrae | reverse complement strand
GGCAGCAGCTAAGAAAAAATAAGTATAAGCATTGCTTTATAACTTTTACAAAACCTCCGGTAACGGGGGTTTTTTTATGGGTCTGAAAATCTGTAATTTCCAGAGGACGCCATCCATTTTTTTTTAATATTTTGCAGTTGCCGCATCGCAATAGGAACGCCGAAGCGCCACCTGCTGCACCTGCGAGGGAATTTAAACAATTGATCTTTTATTTCGGATTAGATTAAGCGCCGGTACCGACCCTGCTGCCGCCATCCGATAAACATTCATAAAATGGAAAATGCTGCGATAGCCGAACAGTTCTCACTTCTATCTAAATTACTGGACATTCATGGAGAAGACCCCAATAAAGCCCGATCTTATTCGATTGCCGCCTTTCAGATCGACAGACTGGAACAACAGCTTTCAGCAGATGACCTCAGTCCTTTAAACGGGATCCGGGGTATCGGTAGTTCGATCCGGGCGAAAGTCAGTGAATGGCTGGAGACCGGCCGGATACAGGAGCTGGAGGATTTGTTGAAAACGACACCGGTATCCATTATTGAAATGCTCCAGATAAAAGGATTGGGGCCGAAGAAAATCCACACCGTCTGGAAGGAAATGGGGATCAGTTCCATCGGAGAACTTGAATACGCCTGTAACGAAAACAGGTTAGAGCGTTATAAAGGTTTTGGTCCCAAAACACAAACCAATGTGCTGGAAGCCATTCGATTTTACAACCAGAACCTGGGACATTTCCTATATGCCCAGATTGAAGCCATATATCCACAGATTCTGGCTTACCTGCAGCAACTTTTCGGCACGGATCAGGTATTGGGTACGGGTGACTTTCGCCGGCAATTACTGACCATAAAAGAGTTGGAATTTATAGTCCAGGCAGATGCGGCACTGATCCAAAAAAAGTTTCAGTCGCAGTACCCACCTGAGCTGGTCGAAGAAAATTCCGATTCCCTGCTGTACAAGCTTAACAACGGCCTGAAGCTTCGGCTTTATATCACCACAGGAAACAAATGGGCCGCCCAGTTCTTAAAAACCGCCAGCATGGATTTTATAGATGCATTTATGGGGGATAATGACCGGGCCGGTTTTGATATCCGGAACTTCGAGTCTGAGGAAGCGATATTCCGGGAGGCCGAACTGCCCTATATCCCTCCTTTCCTGAGGGAAAACCGGGAAATCATTACCAGGGCAAGGGCCGGGGAGCTTCCCCAGGTGATACAGTTGACCGATATCAGGGGAATGATTCATAACCACAGTAACTGGAGCGATGGCCAGCATACGATTGAACAGCTTTCCCAGGACCTGATGAAAAAAGGTTTTGAATACCTGGTCATCAGTGACCACTCCAGATCTGCGGCCTACGCCAATGGACTGACCGAAGAACGGGTCCTGGCACAGCAGGCTTTTATCGATCAATACAATCTTGAGATCGCCCCATTTAAAATTTTCAAAAGTATTGAAAGCGATATATTGAATGACGGCCGGCTGGATTATAGCGATGAAATCCTGAAGACTTTCGATTTGGTCATTGCCTCGGTGCACAGCAACCTGGCAATGAATGAAACCAAAGCCATGCAGCGGTTGATTACAGCTATTGAAAATCCCTATACGACGATTCTGGGTCATCCTACCGGCCGGTTATTGCTCAGCAGGAATGGCTATCCGCTGGATCATGAAAAAATAATAGATGCCTGTGCGGCCAATCGTGTTGTGATTGAAATCAATGCCAACCCGCACCGTCTGGACCTGGACTGGAAATGGATCGACTACGCCCTGAACAAAGGCGTGCTGCTTTCCATAAATCCGGATGCACATAGTATCGAAGGACTGTATGATGTCAAATATGGTATATGGGCAGCGCAGAAAGGTGGACTGATCGCACCTTCTAACCTGAGCAGTTTTTCACTAAAAGAACTGGAGACCTATCTCCTAAATACAAAAGCCGCTAAACAATAGCGGCTTTATCTTTTGCAATTTATTTTTTTTTACCATTTGTCCACTTCCTCGTGATTCGGTGTTGTGGTATCTTCACCTGAAGTTTTCGGTTCCAGATTTTCTACCAGCTTTTCATCATTATCTGCTTCTTCCAGTGGTGCCGGATTTTCTTCCACGATGGTAGGTTCAGGAGCCACATATCCGCCGGTCGGTGGGATGGACGCATGTTCATCATCAAATTCATGGTTGAAAGCATCAAAATCAAAATCAGGCATCAAATCGGTTTTCACAAAATCAACCGCATCGTTTAATGCTTTGATGAATTTGTTGAAATCTTCCTTGTACAAAAAGACTTTATGACGATCATAACCGTTGTCATCAAATCGCTTGCGACTTTCCGTAATGGTCAGGTAATAATCGTTTCCTTTGGTGGACCTTACATCAAAAAAATAGGTTCTTCGTTTACCGGCCCGCAACCTTTTACTATAGATAGCATCCATTTTTTTTTCGTTGTTTCCGTTCTCCACTTTTTGTTATTTTGATTTAAGATGATTAAACAAATATATGTATGTTTTTCAAAAAACCATAAAATCCCCAAAAATACTTCAGAATTAGGAAATCACGCCCAAAACCTTGCCGAAAGGCCTGGTTACGGTAAAAATCCCTGTTAATTTTTCAATGTCATTCACCGCATCAAAGCCCTGAAACGCTTTACTGCATTGGATTTCAGAGGTCTGTTGAACTACCTTTCTGCTGCTGTCGGTACAAGCGGGCGTACATGCCCTGTGGTCGTTGCATGAGCTGCTCATGTGTACCACTTTCGGCAATGCGCCCCTCATCCATCACAATTATCTGATCATAGCTCAGCAGTGAAAATACCCGATGGGTGATGATCAATGCGGTTTTACCGGTCAGATAGGCATCCAGCCGGCTCATGATTTCTTTCTCAGTCTTGGCATCAACGGCACTCAGACTATCATCAAAAACGATCAGTTCTGGCTCTTTAATCACTGCACGCGCAATCGAGACCCTTTGCTTCTGCCCCCCGCTTAAAGTAACACCACGCTCCCCTACCAGCGTGTCATAGCCCTGGGCAAATCCTTCAATTTCCTGATCAACATCCGCAATCTTGGCGGCCTGTTGCACCAATGGACGATCGGCTGCGGGCATGCCAAACCGGATATTGTTTTCGACGGTATCGCTGAATAAAAAAACATCCTGAGGCACATAACCAATTTGCCGGCGAAGCGCAGACAGTTGGATGGTACGAATATCGATTCCATCCAGCTGTATCTTACCGGCGTCCGCATCATACATCCGCAATAATAACTGGGCCAGGGTGGTCTTGCCGCTACCCGTGCGACCCGTGATGGCGATCCGCTGACCTTTTTTGATTTCCAGTGTAAAATTATCCAGGGCTTTTATGCCGGTATCAGGATAGGTAAAACTCACCTGTTGAAAAGAAATCTGACCCTGGAGTTCAGGATTAACCGCCCTGGCATCGTCCGTAATTTCCGGTTGCATGTCCAGAAACTCATTGAGTCTTTTCTGAGAAGCAGACGCTCTTTGAATCATACTGGCTGTCAGGCCAATGGCGCTTACAGGAAAGGTCAGCATATTGACGTATACGATGAATTCAACAATGGTACCCAGCGTAACATCATGTTGATGATTGATATAATAGAGCCCCCCGACCATGATGGTCAACAGGGTGCTGACGCCGATCAACAGATTGATGGCGGGAAAATATATGGCTTCTGTCCTGGCCAGACTGACAGCATTCTTTCGGTAATGCTCTGTATTAACCCTGAAAAAACGCAGCATCGACTGCTCCTGTACAAAAGATTTGATCACCCGGATCCCTGAATAAGATTCCTGGGCATTGGTGGTCAGATCGCTTAGTGCTTCCTGAATCCGTTCACTTTTCCGATGTATGGTACTGTTCACCCAATATATGATAAAGGCCAGTATGGGCAATGGCACCAGAACATAAAGCGTAAGTTGCACACTGCTCTGCAGCATAAAGAAAACACAAAACGCGATAACCGAAACCAGATTGACAATATACATAATGGCGGGACCCGTAAATATCCGCACGCGGCTCACGTCTTCGGCGATCCGGTTCATCAGATCACCTACATTATGCCGCTTGAAAAAAAGGCTGTCCATTCGCTGATAATGCTGATAGACTTCGTTTTTCTGATCATACTCGATATGGCGGCTCATGACAATAATGGTCTGCCGCATCAGAAACATAAAAAAGCTACGCAACAGCGCCAGCAGCAGAATGATGATGCTGGCGATGATCACCATACGGCTGATACTGCCATTGTCTGCATCTATATACGAAATAATTTTCCGCACCAGAAAATCATAGCCTTTCCGGCTTTCTTCCGGTGGTACAGCAGACAGGGCCAACGACCGATCCACATCATTGATGATAAAACGCATCAGCTGGGGGGACAAAACATTAAAGTAGTTGGATAGGATTACAAATAAAACGCCCGCGCTCAACCGCCACCGGTATTTTACAAAATACTTGCTTAATGCCCGCAAATGCTTCATTGTTGCAAGGTAGGGTTTCTGGGCCGAAAAAACGATTCAGCCCGACGGGTGAAACTACTGCAGGTCCGGAAATTATCCTTGCGCTCAGGCCTTTTCAATTCCCCTGAATTTCCTATCTTGTAGTAAAGAAAATTTATGATCCCGGCATTACGACAGGCCTACAACGACCGTTTTACACAGGAAAAATATCAGGCATTCCTGCGGGACCTCAATCAGGCACATCAACCCCTGCAATTCCGGATGTCGGAAACTCCCGTATTTGTTCCCCGGGATTTCCGCGACCAGATGTTCAGCGCCTGCGAAGCCTTCGTGGACCTGATAAAGCGCCCGGATTTTAAGCATCAAACACAGGGTGCGATCCCGCAACGACTCCACGTGCCGGATGAAGACGGCTATCCGCAATGTCTGGTTTTCGACTTTGGCGTTTGTCGAAATGCGTCTGGTGGGCTGGAACCCCAATTGATCGAAATGCAGGGCTTTCCTTCGCTGTTCGCTTATCAGGTGCTGGTAGATGATGTTTTCTCGCGGCATTTCGTGACACCGCCGGGTTTCAGCAGTTACCTCAGCGGCCTGGATCGCCACAGTTACCTGACGATGTTTCGGAACCTGTTGCTGGGTGGACAGGATCCCGAAAATGTTATCCTCCTGGAGATCTTTCCACATCAACAGAAAACCAATGTCGATTTTTATTGTACACAGAATTTTACAGGTGTACAACCCGTCTGTATTACCGAGCTGATCAGAAAGGGCAAGCAGTTGTTCTATACAAAGAACGGCCGGACAATCCCGGTCAAACGGATTTACAACCGGGTCATCTTCGATGAACTCTTGCAACAGTCTACTGAAGTACAGCAACAGGCTTCCCTGTTATTTGAACCACTGGATCTGGAATGGGTGCCCCATCCCAACTGGTTCTATCGGCTGAGTAAATATACACTGCCGTTGATCAGCCACCCGTTTGTTCCGCAAACATGGTATCTGGATCAATTGGAATCATTACCGGCAGACCTGGAAAATTACGTGCTGAAGCCTTTATTTTCATTTGCAGGACAGGGCGTCGTTATTGACCTGACGGCCGAAGACATTGTAGCAGTGAAAGATCCACAGAACTGGATCTTACAAAAGAAAGTTGAATATGCGCCCGTGATTGCTACTCCGGATGGGACAGCCAAAGCCGAAATCCGGATTTTCTATTTCTGGGAAACCGGCGCAGACAGGCCGGTTCCTGTCAACAGTCTGGCCCGGCTGAGCAAAGGAAAAATGATCGGCGTCCGGTACAATAAGGATAAACCATGGACAGGAGGCAGTTTTTGTTTGTTTGAAAAATAGTATCTTACAATTCTCAAAAAGCGCAGTTATGGCTATAACCCTGGCGATCGATATCGGTGGTTCAAAGATCAAGGCTTGCACCCTGAACAAGAATGGCAGGATCCTTCAGGATTATATCAAAACACCCACGCCAAAGCCTGCCACACCACCACGGGTTATCGAAGTCATTAAACAACTCACCGGCGACTTTAAGTATGACAGAATCTCCACCGGATTTCCCGGATATGTCAGAGACGGTATTGTACACACAGCACCCAACCTGGATTCTGGTTTGTGGAGTGGTATCAATTTTGCCGAAGAACTGATGCTGGCGCTGGGTAAACCTGCCCGCGTCATAAATGATGCCGATCTGCTGGGTTTGGGCTGTGTGAGTGGTAAGGGTTTTGAAATGATGGTCACATTGGGAACGGGGTTCGGTACAGCGACCTATCTTGATGGGATCGTCTTACCACACCTGGAGATTGCGCATTTCCCTATCCATAAAGGAAAAGACTATGATCATTATATCGGGGAAGCCGCCTTTAAAAAAATTGGCAGGAAGTCCTGGAACAAAAGAATGATATACGTGTTCGAAATTCTGAAGACCGTCTTTAACTATGACCGGCTCTATATCGGCGGGGGGCTGGCCAAAAAACTGGATTTTCAACCTGATGAGAATATGATCATGGTTACCAATATCGAAGGTATTGACGGTGGCGTTAAACTCTGGGAACAGTAATGTAGGGGTTTTTCCAGCAGGCCGACCCCGCCGAACGACCCTTCCGCACTACCCGGCCTCACCTTCCGCCCAGGCCTGTACCAGTTGTATCAGTACATCGACGGAACGTTGCATATCCTGCAAACTGACATATTCCTGTTTGCCATGGAAGGCCATTTCTCCGGTAAATATATCGGGACAGGGAAGCCCCATAAAAGACAACCGGGAGCCATCGGTTCCCCCACGGGCACTGGATTTTTTAAACAGCACCCCGCTACGCTCCATTGCCGTTCTCACATGGGTTTCGATTTGTGGAAACCGGCTGACCACTTCCTTCATATTCCGGTATTGTTCGCTGACCGCAAATTCATACCTGGCACCCGGATAATCGGCAATAGCCTGTTGGGCGAGCGCTTCCAGCTGTTGTGCATACAAGGCGAGTTTCGGCGTATCGAAGTCCCGGACGATAAACCGGACAGTCGCTTTCTCCGCCCCTCCGTCCATACTAACGGGATGCACAAATCCTTCCCTGTCACTGGTAGTTTCCGGACTTAAACGGTCCCCTGGCAGCAGCTCCATAAAATGCGACGCTACTTTGAGGGCATTGACCAGTTGTCCTTTCGCATAGCCCGGATGTATACTTACACCATGAAAGTCCACCTGAACGCCATCCGCACTGAAAGTTTCATCCGTATAGCTGCCCAGTGGTCCGCCATCCAGGGTATAAGCAAAGTCGGCCCCCAGTTTTTTCAGATCTACATGATCAACACCTCTGCCGACTTCTTCGTCCGGCGTAAACAGGATTCGAATGGTTCCGTGTTTGACCTCGTGATGGGTCTGCAGATAATGGGCCAGATCCATAATGATAGCGACACCGGCTTTATCGTCCGCACCAAGTAAAGTCTTTCCCGAAGCAGTAATAATATCATCGCCTGTTTTCTCCTTTAAATAGGGATGCTGCTGCGGTGAAATCACTTGTGCAGGATCATCCGGCAGTTGAATATCTCCTCTATCATAATTAGCATGAACAATGGGTTTTACCCCTGCGCCGGAACAATCCGGAGATGTATCGACATGACTGCAAAAACAGATCACCGGCACATTTTGATCAGTATTGGATGGAAGCGTAGCATAGACATATCCATAGTCATCCAGATGGGCATCATTGAGGCCCAAATCCTGTAACTCCTTCACCAGGATGCGACTGAGGTCTTTTTGTTTTTCGGTAGAAGGGAAACTGACAGAAAAAGGATCGCTTTGGGTATCGATGGTAACATATTTTAAAAACCGCTCGCCGACGGTATAATGGTAATCCTGGCTCATTGTTGAAAAGTTTCAATTGGATAATGCATCTTACGGGGCCAAAACTACAAGAAAAAAGGCTGAAAGTCCATCGTCAGAGACGAAGTTCTTTCAACCTTAAGGTATCTGGCAGTTCCGGGACACCGGAACCAGATAATTACGGCGTAATAATCAATGGGCTGCCACCCTCAATCGCAACCAGTTCCAAATCAAATACCAGGTCTTTGCCCGCCAGTGAATGATTGGCATCCAGTGTAATGCTGTCATCATTGATTTTAATAACCACTACCGGAAACTGCTGACCGTTCTGATCACTCATCGCCAGCTGCATCCCTTCCTGCACTTCCATATCCTCTGGGAAGCGGTCTTTAGGCATATCAATCACCATGTCTTCCCGGCGCTCGCCATAGGCTTCGCCTGCAGGAATTGTGACGGTTTTCTTTTCCCCTACACTCATTCCGGTTACGCCGTCATCAAATCCTTTGATCACCATGCCACTGCCGACTTCAAACTCCAGCGGATCTCTTCCTTCCGAGCTGTCAAATGTTTCACCCGTGGTGAGTTTTCCGTGGTAATGAACTTTCACCTTATCACCTTTTTTAACCTGTTGCATTGAATTCGTTTTATAAATTTTAATGTAAGACAGCCCTGATTTGCCGTCTGTTAAACTTCCAGGGAATAGGCCCTAAAGGCCGAAGGTAGCCCTTTTCAACAGCGCATAAAAGTTTTTGGAGCTTTTTTATGATTTTCAAAACTGTCACCCTGAAGATTTTACCGCTTCGCTAATTTATTAAAAAAAGCCGCGATATTCGCGGTATGACAACAGAGGATTACAGAGATTTGCGCATTGTTTTTATGGGAACCCCGGAATTTGCAGTCGCCAGTCTAAGCGCATTATTGGATGCGGGCTGTCGCGTCGTAGCAGTGATTACTGCCCCGGATAAACCTGCCGGCCGGGGCATGAAACTCAGTCAGAGTGCGGTGAAACAATTTGCCCTGGAACAACAGTTTCCTGTCCTTCAGCCCATAAAATTAAAGGATCCTGAATTCCTGGAAGCCTTACAGGCATTTCAGGCAGATTTGCAAATCTGTGTGGCTTTCAGGATGCTGCCGGAAACCGTCTGGAACATGCCCCGATTGGGTACGATTAACCTGCATGGCTCCCTCCTGCCCCAGTACCGGGGCGCTGCACCGATCAATTGGGCGATTATAAACGGTGAACAACAAACCGGTGTCACTACTTTCAAATTAAAACATGAAATAGATACAGGCGACCTGCTGCTTCAGCAAACCATTCCCATTGCGGAGAATGATACTGCAGGAACTTTGCATGACACCATGAAAGATATTGGCGCAACACTGCTGGTTGAAACGGTACAGGGCCTGGCAAAAGGGACCATACAGGAAAAAGCACAAATCCTGCCCGAAGCTGTCCCCGTGAAAACGGCTCCCAAAATATTTACCGAGACCTGTCAGATCGATTTTAACCAATCACTGGAGAAAGTGTACAACCTGATTCGGGGTTTGAGCCCCTATCCTGCCGCATTCACTTTTCTGGATGGCAGGAAACTTAAAATTTTTATAGCGGAAAAACATAACGGGCATCCCGCGATCGCCGCTGGCGCCTATCAGACTGATGGAAAGACCTTTCTGCGTTTTGCCTGCAATGATGGCTGGCTGGACCTGAAGGAACTTCAGCTTGAAGGGAAAAAAAGAATGCCGGTTACTGAATTTCTAAAAGGCTATCGTTTTAATCAAGACAGAAAGGTCTAAGCCTCCTGATCCGCTGACCTATAGCCTGGCCGGCACTAGTCTGGTTGGCGGCAGCTGAAAGCATCATTTTTACAGGTCAGGATCCATTAACCTGATCAATAGGTTACATCCACCTGAAAGCGCGCCGACTTTCCCAATCCCAGTTTATTGGCTGCTGCCTCGCTGATCCTCAGATCGAAATTATCACTGTATTTGACGCCCTGCATTTTGCCGAGCACTTTGGCATAAACGATTTTCTGATTGGCTGGATTGGTGAGTTTCACGATGGTACCGGTAGCCACATTGTCCATTAAAAGGTAGTACTGACCATCTGACCAACCGCGATCGGTCTTGAATATTCCGGAATTTACAGTTTTCTTTTCGGTCAGGTTGGGATTGGTACCTGCTGCATAAGCTGCAGCAAAATAACCCTGTTCTGCAGTTGCAGCGGGTGCAGGGGCTGGCTGATCCGCCGTAATTTTCTCCTTCACCACCGCGGTCGCCTGCTTGTTTTCTTCCTGCCGGCGCTGACTTTCAGTGGACCCGCCTTCGCCAGCGGTCATGAATCTGGAGGCGATATAACCGCGGGTACCATCAGCGCCGACGATTTCACTCCATTCCTGGTTCACCTGCTGCAAGACGATAACCTGATCATTCAGCTGGGCCACACCTACAACGGTTTCCTCGGTAGATGGCCCTTTGCGTATATTGATATTTGTTCCAGAAATCACTGCCTGGGATGTATGCGAACTGGGCGCTACCTGCACCGGCCGGGTCACGGTTTGTTCCTTGGGTTCAGGTTGGCTGGGTTTCGAACCCGGTGCCGCAAGAAAACGGGAGACCATATAACCTTCCGTACCATCAGCAGTCCGGATCTGACTCCATTCGCTGTCTACTTCCCTGAGAACGGTAACCTTATCATCGGGCTGGCCGACGCCTACCACCGCATCGTCCGTGGAAGGCCCTTTACGTATATTGATATTTGTTCCCGAAATCACCGCCGGCTTTCCCTGAACTGCCGCCGGACGTTTTTTTTCTGTACTGCCGGATTCGCCCAGAAACCTGGAAGCAATATAGCCTTCATTTCCATCGGATAAACGGATCTGACTCCAGGCTTCGTCCACTTTTCTGAGCACTTCTACTTTATCATCGGTCTGTACCGTACCAACGATCGCATCATCGGTGGATGGTCCCTTGCGGACATTGATATCCGAGCCGGTAACGATTGCCGTTATGGTTTTTGCAGCGGCTTTAGTTGCTTTCCCTGTGGATCCTGATTTACCCAGGAACTGCGCCGCAATATAGCCTTCGGTGCCATCGGCCAGACGTATCTGCGTCCATTCGCTGTTAACCTTCCGGATTATTTCCACTTTGTCCTCCGCCTGGCCAGTTCCCACGACGGCATCATCCGTTGAAGGTCCTTTCCGGATATTGATATTTGAACCGGTAATAACCGCTGTCGCCACCGCTTTCTTATCCGCTCCCGAAGGACCGGAGCTTTTTAAATATCCGATCAGCAATTCCTCCCCTTTGTTGACATTGCTACCGCTGATCTTATTCAGGGATTTCAGTTCCTTAACGGTAAGCCCCTCAAATAAATTGCTGATGCTTCCCAGGCTCTCTCCACCCGAAACGGTGTAATATACCGGAGAACTGGTCTTTTTTGCAGAAAGGTTGGCTGCATTGAGCGGGACCTTTACCTCTTGGCCAAGTAGTAGTCCCTTGTCACTGGCAAATCCATTGGCTGCCGCGATCTCACTGACTTTTACATCATAATATTTACTCAGGCTGTACAACCCCTCTCCGGACTGGACCTTATGGATGATCACACCATTCTTCCCCGATTTCTCGGCCATCAGTTTTCCGGCCTGGGCATTACCTAAAAAAGCTAAACAAACAAATCCTGCCAATAAAATTGTATACTTCATATCAAATCCGGTTATAAGTCCTGCGAATTTACAATATTTTCCGGTCCAGATTTCAACTCTGGTGTTATTAACCCTTATTTCGCAGGTTAAAAACTAAAAGAGCCCCCGATATCCACAGGGTGTGGATTAGAAGCTCTTTGTAGTTTCACCAAAACGAGTGAACTTGAATGTATTTCAGGTGTAGTCTGACTGCTAAAAACAGTTATGAGGATTTTTCAACACCTCATGCTTCCGCAAGTCATGCTGCAGGTCATAATCCGAATGGACCATTTATGTACCCGAGCTCCTTTAGGTTGTACAGTTCTGCATTGATTAACGGCCTTGTTGCGTCTCGCCGTTGCTCCAGGGATAGAAATTCGTTCATTCTGCGGATCCTTCTCTGGACTGGAATCATACGTCCATTCTGCTCGGTCCGCTCCGGATAGTAGAATCGGTAAGAAATGGCCCAGGGTCCCGTTTAGCAATGACTTACCACAGGTCTTCCAGTTTTTTAAGAAACCGACAGGGGACTGAACCAACAACCGTTGGACAAATCAATTTAATTTTAGCACTTAATTTGTGACTGACTTTTGTGACAGTTTACAAACAATAGGGGCAATTGGAAGTATTTTACAAAAATGGATACCGTTATTATGCCATAGTTACCTCAGATAAACAAAGCAGCCCGCTTCGCTGCATTGAAACATACAACCAAAGAGGTTGTGATGGGGCGCACCATTTTAAAGAACCAGACCATGATTTTAACTTTTCCAAAATGGCCTTCGATAACATGGAGATCAATACCATTTATCTGTATGCGATGTTAGTCTGTGATTCTTTATTCCAGAAAGTAAAAAATGCGTACGCTGAACAACTGTCTTTTGTAAAGCCGGAAATGCGCCTCAGTAAAATCCAAAATATTTAGCGAAATTTGTTCACTAATTACAGCTGTTCACGTTTCAGTGAACGTGACAATTAAATGAACATGAACGAGCAGGAAATCATATACTTGGCTTTGGAAAACCTCCAGAAAAATGTCCAAATTCAGGGCAAGTGGGAAGCATTTGATCACGGGGAACCGGATGGACAGATTATTCTAGATATTGCCGATCAACCCGTTAGGTTTTACGTCGAAATAAAAAAAGAATTGCGGAATCATGATTTACAGCAGATGACTGCATTTAACCAGCAATACAAACCATTCATGGTGGTGGCTACCCGTCTGTTCCCTAAAATTAAGGAAGAACTCAGGCTTAATAATATCGCCTACCTCGAAGCAAATGGTAACCTCTTTCTTAAAAACAAAGATACTACTCTATGGATCGATACCAACAAGCCGTTAAAAACATATGAAAAAACTGGCAACAGAGCATTTACAAAGACAGGTTTAAAAGTAATGTTCCTCTTCCTACTAGACGAAACATGGATCAACAGACCCTACCGTCAGATTGCAGGACACACAGGTACGGGTATTGGCAACATCACCAATATTATTAAAGGCTTAAAGCAGGAAGGTTTCTTACTACCCCTGGCTAAGAATGAATACAAACTGAACAACAAAAGAGAATTGTTGAACAAATGGGTAACCGCGTATGATTTGAAGTTAAAGCCGACCATTAAAATGGGCACATTCCGGTTTTTAAAAGAAGAAGATTTCACTAACTGGAAAAATCTACCTATACGAAATGGCAAAACATGGTGGGGAGGCGAACCTGCCGGTGATCTACTTACTTTTTATCTGCGTCCGGCTGAACTGACTTTATACACCACAGAAACAAGGAACGACTTGATAAAAAACTATAGGCTCATTCCGGATGATACAGGCAACGTGCAGATTTATCAAAAGTTCTGGCAGTATGATAATGGGAATGATAATGTAGTTCCGCCATTACTGGTTTATACAGATTTGATGAACAAAGGAGACAGAAGATGTACTGAAACAGCACAAAAGATTTACGATGAGTTCCTACAAAGTGAACTACCCATTGGCTTAAGACCAATGGGCTTCGGACTTCAACGCCTTGCGCTTCTTTTCAGAAGTCTTATTTAAGGCTCCGCCCGTGTAATCGGAGAGTTCCGCCCATGATTCTTATTCCTTCTTCAAGGATATTTTTACTTGCATTGTAGTCCCTGTCCAAAATATGTCCATTTGGACAAGTCCACTGTCTTTCCGAAAGATGTAGGTTCTGATGGATATAGCCACATTCGTTACAGGTTTTTGAAGATGGATAGAAGCGGTTGATTTTAATTATTCGCTTATCGTTCCAACTTGCTTTATATTCAAGTAACTTGACGAAAGACCCCCAGCTTGCATCTGCAATATGCTTTGCAAGTTTATGATTTGCCATCATTCCTTTCACGTTCAAATCTTCCAGACATATGATATCGTACGCATTGATTATCTGTGTAGATACCTTATGTAACAGGTCAAGCCTGGTATTGGCAACTTTTTCGTGTATTGCCGCAACTTTAAGCCTTTTGCCTGTTTCGGCTACTTGAGCCCTTTACCTTTCTTGAAAGGTGTTTTTGTGCTTTTGCTAACTGATTTTCATATCTTCTTAAATGATAGTTGTTTGTAAACCTTATGCCATCGGAAGTAACCGCAAGATCTTTAATTCCTAAGTCAATGCCCACCTGTTTTTTTGTTGGCTTCAAAAGTAGTTCCCTGAGATAGGTTGTCCTTATCTATTCTCATAATAGGGACATTCGGCAATGGAGGCTCTGATTCTATTTTTTGCATTAAACTACCCCATTTTTTCGAAAATTACCGTAAGTTTGAAATAGCCATTTGATTCATCATCCTTAAACCCTGAAATATGCCGGCCAATTCAAAAAATTTTTCAGTAGAAGAACGCCGTCCGCTGACCAGTCTCGACGAATGGGAGGACGCAGTTTTAGAACGCTATCCTGACCCGGATACCATCGCTACGTCAAAATCCAAAGAAGCCTATAGGAATTACGAGGAACCCACCAGAGACACTGTCCAGGAATTCTATCGCTTGAATCATACCTATCAGACTTTTGATTTTGTTCAGGCCAAACGGGCAGATTACCTGCGTTTTAATAAGAAAGAAATGCCGGTCTGGGATGCATTTGATTTTTTAAATCAGCTGGTAGATGATTCCGACCCGGATACGGACCTCGACCAGTTTCAACACCTCCTGCAGACGGCTGAAGCCATCCGCAGCGACGGCCATCCGGACTGGATGGTACTGACCGGCCTGATGCATGATATGGGCAAGGTACTCTGTCTGTTTGACGAACCGCAATGGGCTGTAGTAGGCGATACATTCCCGGTGGGATGTCCCTATTCTGATAAAGTGGTATATCCCGGATATTTTAAAAACAATCCTGATTACAGCGATCAACGGTATCAGACCGGCACCGGTATCTACGAACAGGGCTGCGGCCTGAGAAATGTCTTTATGTCCTGGGGCCATGATGAATATGTCTACCAGATGTTGAAAGATTATTTACCGGAATCCGGTCTTTATATGTTGCGTTATCATTCCTTTTATGCCTGGCACCGGGAAGGCGCCTATGCGTATCTGCTCGATGATCATGACCGGGAGATGTTGCAATGGGTCAAATTATTCAATCCTTATGACCTCTATTCCAAGAATCCGGAACCGCCGGATTGGAAAAAATTACAACCTTATTATGAAGCCCTGGTAAAAAAATACCTGCCGGCCACATTGAAATTTTAAAGCAGGCATCCAAAGCCAGGCAGTGCATGCGTCCAAGGTCTTGCCCGGTCCTGGAAACGCCTTCGGATACCCTCCTGTTTTAGGACCGGCCTTCCTGCTATGGCCGCAATGCAGTACAGCATACATTTAATTTAATTTAAATAAAAGTCCATTACCCTCATGTCTTTCAATAATTTATACAAAACTATTGAAGCCCTGAAAACATATTTGGCCGGAGCCGGTCCGATCTAAAATTCGCCCTGGAGTAAGGGATGGCGGCCATGCTGCCAGACATTGTCTGCATTAATTGCCACTGAACATTTGAAGCATCGATATGTTATAACGAACTGAAGTTGGACCAAATGTTTAACTTTGTACGCTATGCAGATAGAAATAATGAAGTCCAAAATTCATCGGGTAACGCTCACCGAAGCCAATCTGGATTATATGGGAAGCGTCACCATCGACGAAGACCTGATGGATGCAGCCGGCATTATAGAAAATGAGAAAGTGCAGATTGTCAATGTGAACAACGGCGAAAGACTGGAAACCTATGTTATCAGAGGCAAGCGGGGCAGCGGCACCATCTGCCTGAATGGCCCTGCTGCAAGAAAAGGCATGACCGGCGATATCATTGTAATTATTGCCTATGCACTGATGGATTTCGAAGCGGCCAAAACTTTTCAACCTCAGGTCATTTTTCCGAAAGCAGGTAATAAACTATAGAAAACGACCTGGAAATTACCCCCTGTACTTCCTCGGCAGTTTTTGAGTATATTCGATGACTATGTCCGGATCACCGTCACAGACTGCCCGGTTTACGAAACCAATTCAGTTCCTGTTTTTTCTGGCACTGGTCATTTTATTTATTTACTGGTCAGTCAAGGACCTTAGTCCGGTGGACCGGCAACAGATCCACACCGCTCTGTTGCAGGCGGATTACCGAATGTTACTGCTCGGTTCTATCAGCCTCTTACTGGGTCATATACTGCGGGCGCTCCGTTGGGGATTGTTGATTGAAACCCTCGGCTACCGGCCTTCGAAGGTCAATATCTTCTTTGCTGTGATGGTGGGTTATTTTGCCAACCAGGCCATGCCCCGTATTGGCGAAATTCTCAAATGCTCCACGCTGACAAGGTATGAGCGTATACCCTTCGACAAATTGCTGGGGACCGTTATATTGGAGCGAATGATCGATGGCGCTGTCCTGCTGCTTCTTCTGGCTACGACGCTCGGCATGCAGCCCGGCCTCCGCCACCAGATCAGCGCACTGATGCATTTAAATCCGGCGAATTATCCGGAGACAGCCAGGGGCTATCTGATGGCGGGTCTTTTGCTACTGGGCGCTTTGATTATCGGGTTGGTATGGTTGTTTAGCAGAAAGCCGGAGCGCCGCTGGTTCCTACGGCTCCGGCAAATCAGCCGGAGCATCTGGATGGGGTTCAGTACAATCCGCCATCTCAGAAAACAGGGAAGATTCCTGCTTTATACCCTGCTGATCTGGCTGATGTATGGTTGCTGTGTTTATTCAGGCTTCCGGATGTTTTCCGAAACGGCCGGTTTCCATATCATAGAGGTGATGACCATCCTTTGTGCGGGCAGCATCGGTATGATTCTGACACCTGGCGGCATTGGTGCTTACGCTTTTCTGGTACAGAAAACGGTTATGCTGTATCAGGTCAGTGCTGCCTGGGGACTGGTTTTAGGCTGGCTGCTCTGGCTGTTGCAAACCGCACTGATCATCCTGATGGGCAGCATCAGTCTGATCAGTCTGCCATTCTATAACCGCCGAAAATCATCGGGCTCCCGTCCTATTCATGAAAAATGATCTGGGTATTACCGATCCAGAAAAAATCACCCTCCTTTAACAGCACTTTCAGGTGGGGTTCCAGTCGATGGGTATGGGCAGCGGTATTATAATAAGTCCCGTTTTTACTGGGCTCGGAGTCACTGAGCTGGTAGCTGATCCCTCCTTCGGGCTTTTGCTTTTTGTGAATCTGACAATGCAGCCGGGAAATAAATTTATCGGCGGTCCGGATCGCAAAATCCGAAAGGCCGGTTGCCGCAGTCTCATTCCAGCGTCCGACCGTTGTCCGGTCCTTGACCAGAAAATGATGTTGCGCCGGCGTAAGAAAATTCGGTACAACTTCCAGATAAGCGCCTCCTGATATTTTGACTCCTGACTGGGGGTCAATATCGATAACCTGCGCTTCGGTTGGTTGCTCCGGTACCTGGATTTTACCCTCCAGACCCTCATAGTAGAACCGGGCGAGCTCCCTGCCTGTTTTGAACCGGCCGGCCGGTTCTTTCTCCAGACAACGGTTGATCAGCATTTCCAGCCAACCGGGTATATCACAGTCGGAAGTTTCCGCACCTGTAGCAGCTTTAACAGCTGCCAGGCGCCGGACACAGATATCCGGGATCCGGGCGTGCTTATGTTTCTCCTCCAGCTCGATCATATCCCGGGCCATTTTATAGTCCTTGACAGGAAACGGTACCGAGCCGGTAAGCAGTTCGTACAGCACAATCCCAAAACTGTAGATATCGGATGGGGTTTCTACCAGGGTGCCGGACCATTTTTCCGGCGGCTTGTACTCGGCCATCCCCTCTTCTTTTTTACTGTGGCGGACGGCATCAGGATCGGTAAAGGATAATCCGAAATCGATCAGCACATAGCGGTAGCTGCCGTCTGCCTTCCGGCTGCGAATAATGTTTTTGGGATTGATATCGTTGTGGATTACCGCATGCCGCCGCAGGATCGCAGCATCTCCCGGATCGCCATCGGTTGCCCCTACATAATAATGATGACAGTAACTTAAGGCAGCAGCGATCTGGTCGATGATATCCAACACAGCATCCACCGAAAGATACCGCTCTCTTTTCAAAATGGTTTCCAGGGTATCGCCATCGATAAATTCCATTTCCAGGGCCGGCTTCCCATCAAGAATATGCTCATTATATACCTTAACGATATGGGGGTGGTCCAGTTTTTTGAGAATAGCCACTTCTTCCTGAAAATCCCGGTAGGTTTTTTCCTGTTCATTTTCAATGGCCAGGTCCAGTTGTTTTAAGGCCACGACGCTGCCGTCAGCCTTACGACGTGCCTTGAAGACCGCTGAAAATCCACCATGTCCTATTACTTTGAGTATATCATATAATCCTGCAAGTTCTTTCATAGCAATATCCTGGTTCCTTTAATATGGATCAATCAATCAGATAAAATTCCAGTACAATCTTGTCGTTGAAACAAATCGAATCACCATTCTTTAATACATGCGCTACCTGGGCATTATTCAGACTGACACCCGCAAAATCCTGTTGGCCGGTATTATAGATTTTAATCTTGTTGGCGGGGTTATTCAAAAACCGGGAACGATAAATCTTAAACGCACCCAACTCCTTGTCAAAAACAATCTGCGCATTGGAACGGCTGATATAGTTATTGACTTCATACCGGGGTTCATTTTTTTCCTCGATTCCGACAAAGGCGATATCGTTATGAATTTTGGGACCATTTTCAATTTTCGGGTCCCTGCATCGACCGACAAAATAACTGCGACCGTCCACCGGCTCCAAGAGGTACTCGGGCTCCCAGGTCAGACCTTCGGTAGCCACCAGGCGGGCTTTCTTCCAGTTATTGGCATCCCCCTGGACCCGCACTTCGATGGCCAGACCATCGGTAATCCGCGTCAGCGTTTCCAGCCGTCCGGATTCGTGTACGATATCCAGCAGCAGCCCCGGCTGATACCGAATACCCTTGGCTTTAAAATCCCGCTGAATACTTTTGATAAACCCCTGATCCCGGAGTAGTGCCAGCATACCGGTATTCTCAACCGCCTGCGGTGCATACCTGCTGTGAAATATCAACCCGGAAACAACGGTATTACTGTATCCCAGCAGCCGAACGCTTTGGGTAATAGCTCCGATCGTCAGCTCTTTCAGGGTCTCAATATTTTCCAGCCGATCCGGCTGCCCGCCCGAAACAGGCGTCGGTGCGGCTGCCTGCTGTACCTGACCGGTGCTGTTGGGCGCTTCAGAGATTGCCGGCTCACTATCCCCGTTCAGCCTGGCAGACAATTGATCAAATTTCTTTTTTATCCAGTTCATAATATTTTTTTAGCAACCAGCCATGCATTTAAAAATAGCCGGTCGATTTGAGTTGTCCTAATAGATCCACTGCCAGTTTTTTTGCAGCATCTGAATTCCCGATTTCTTCAATCCGTATGGTAAATGCCAGTGGCGCCTTGTATCTGGGAGAATATACAAAAAACGTATACCAGGCATCGGTTACCCGCTTCAGACTGGTCCGCCTGCCTTTATGGACCAGTTTATCCCTTTCCGGGCTTCCGGTCTTTCCGTATACCTCCAATCCCGTCAGGGTCGAAACACCTGCTGACTGTTCTTTCATAAACGACTTCATGAGTGCTGCCGAACCCGGATGCTGTGCGATGACCTGTGCAGGTTCAAGAAATTCGGGCTGATTCCAGGATTTCAGCAGAAACCGGGAACTTCTTAAAGAGTCTCCGGCCGCGATGGCTGCCGACATTTTTGCCAGATGCAAAGGCGTCGCCATCAGTTCGCCCTGCCCCCAGGCGAGATCAGAATAATGTGACTGAAAACGCCGGCGTGTGTTGATCAGCTTTTTATTCCTGGTTTGATAAATAGATTTTCCGCGCGCCGTAAATTCCTGCCATTCGCGGATATACCGCTGACTGTCATAATCTTCAGGGCGACTGAAATTAAAGCCGCCCCGGTTGGCTATATTCATTCCCAGCAGGTCGTACATATGGAAAAGCGAGGATTCCAGTTTCTTTTCATTGATCAGCTTTATAAAATACACATTGCTGGAACGCACAATAGCGGTTCGCATATTCACGTCCTGACCAGAAGGCTCACCAGGCCGGATAACTTCAGCAGGGTACACATAAAACCTGAAATCCGCCGCGCTAAGACCATATTGATTGAAAGCCGCATAACTGTCTACGATTTTGATTACTGAACCCGGACGGGAAGCAAAAGTGATGCCCAGGTCCTGCGGCAGAACCATCTGGTCACCAAATAACTGCAGATAGATACTGCGGTAATCTACGGGATCAATATCGCTGATGAGTTTCATGTCCCGGTAAGAAGCTGCCGGATTGGACGCTGATGCCAGCACATCGCCTGTCCGGGAATTAACCGCAATTACCGAAGTCCTGTAATCCTTGTAGGGTGCCCGGCTCTGGACCAGTGCATTGATCTGCTCATTGAGCGCCAGATCCAGTGTAAGCCAGACGTCTTTCTTCTTATTATTCTGTTGTTCGATACCTTCTGTACGTTTCCCTGCTTTAAGAAATGGCGCCAGATCTGCGTAGTCATAACGCATCAATTCGGTTTCCTTTGTCTGCTCCGGCAAAAAGCGGTGCTCCCGGTACCGGTCGGTGGTTCGAATGGTTGTTGTGTAATGCACATCAAATCCGCGCAAACTGGTATAATGGCGGTACTCAGCAGCATAACCGGAAGCAGGTTCTTTGGCGATCTCCTTGTTGTAATCACCCAGCCAGAACAACATATCGGCGCCAAAGGGATAATATCTTTTCTGATCACGGCTGAGCTGTTCCTTATACAAAACAGGATTAGCACCCAATGCCAGCAGTCGCTGACGGGAACTGTCAAAACGCAATTTATCTGAAGTGGCGAGCAGGACGCCATTCCGGTCATAAATATCACCGGCATCAATGTCTTTCAGCAGCATGCTGATACGCGGATTATAGGTATACTGCCAGTCGCCCATTCGATTCAGTACCAGGGCCGGTTTCACGATGTATTGATTGGATTTAACCTGATAATAGATCAGACTGCCTGTGATCAGCAGCACGGCTGCAAAAAAGCTGAGTATGGCATAGGCATTGACATTGTCGAAATTTTCTTTCATATACTCCATTTCCAATGCGTCACCTTTCTCATGAGACATGACCAAGACGAGTAACAAAGCGATCAGGGTGATGATCACACCGGCATTCCCCTTACTGAGTAAGGGTACGGAAATCCCGGTAAGGGGTACCAGACCCAGTGTACCGGCGGCGATCAGTAATAACTGTAGCATGGTGGCAATAGCCACCCCGGCCATAAAATAAAACATAAAAGTCTTGGCAGTCCGCCGGGCTGCAAGCAAACAGCGGTAAATGAGCAGTCCGAAAGCCGTGAATATACAGATCAGGGTCAAAATACCCAATTCCTCACCAATGCTCTGCAGGATCATATCCGTATGATGCGCCGGCATCAGATTTGAAAAGCCCTGGCCCAGTCCCTGACCCGTGAAGCCGCCGGCGTTTAGTGACCATACGCCCTGGGCGATCTGATCCCCACCGGTCAACCGGTTTTCCCAGATATTACCAAACATGCTGTTGCGGTCTGCCAGCCGCTGGGTAAACTCGAAGGGAAGGGCTGCCAGCAGAATAAAAGCGGACATAATCAGCAATATAAAAAAAACGGATTCCAGTTTTTTTGCCCACCAGGCATAGGCGAGACTGCCGACACAGGCGATTAAGGCCAACCAGGGCAGATAATCCTGTTCCGGCGTATTCAGGAACCGGTAAACAATAAAAATCAATAGGCCGTATCCGATCGCTGCCAGGATCATCTGACCAAATTCCTTCTTGGCAAAAGCATAAAAGAACAGGAAGGTCAGACAGAGTACAATCGCCGGTCCGAGATCACCAAGCACCGCATAGATCAACAGCAGAAATACAAAGAACCCGAACATCAGCAGGTTATTCCGGGTCAGCCAGCGGTTGTCGGTAATGTTCTTAAAATAGCCAGCATTGGCGGTAAAATAGGCCGCAAAGAATACCACCATTAAAAACTTAGAGAGCTCACTTACCTGAAATCCGAAGAGGTTGACTTTTACACCGCTTCCCTGTGGGCCGGTGCCCAGGACGGCTAACAGAAGCATGAGCAGAATGGAAGCCAGCAGCCAGCTATAGCCGCGGGGCGCCTTTAAGCGCCGCTGCGCATGCCCGGCGGACAGTAACCGGTGCAGGGGATCAAAATAATGGCCCTGGTAAAACCGGTTGACCGGATTGTTTTTTAGCAGAAAAATCAGTAAGGCAAAGACCAGCATCACGGCGCCACCGCAAAGGGCCATACCACTGCCATAAACCTCATCCCGCAAGGGATCCTGCGTACTGAAAAGTACCATGACACCGATGCCGAGAATAAACAGGATCAATGGCAACAGGAACTCATCGCTTCGGTAATTCTTCAGGTAAAGGGCCAGGTGCAGGATCCAGGCAGCCAATACCAGCAGTATCAGTGCCGTAAAAAACAATTTGCGGAACTCGTCGGGTGTTCTCACGGTAAAGAGCTGGTCTTCCTTGATTTGTTTGTAAGCGGTCCGGTCCAGGAGTCGGATTTTATGAATCTGGCCTGTAAAATTAAAATCACGGTCGCTGCCGATCCGCGCTTTGCCTTTGGCTGTCCCAAAAGAATAACCCGGTTTCAAAGCCAGGACGCTGTAATTGCCCTGCGGATCCAGACCCGCGAACCGGTAATGCCCTTTGTCATCTGTCCGGGTTTCAAACTCGGTTTGGATGTCCCTGCCGCGGTCAGACAGGCTGTCCCAGAATGCATCCGGATACAGGCGGGTCAGCCGAACCAGAATCCCCGCACCTGCCTGCTCCGCTCCCGATTCGTCCGCCAACCGGACCCGGCCGGTAATAACCGTTCCTGTTGCTTCCGTTCCGGAAGCAGTATGCACCGGAGGCTGTTTCGATCCGGTTTCCTGATGCCAGGTTGCGGAATCCATGCCCAGCCGGGCCAGGGCGTTAAAAAAGCGCAGTTTGCCCTGCTGGGTGCCGGAAGCCTGAAATATTTTCGCATCGACTAATAAGGGGGCTTTGTTCAGCGCACCCAGATTCGGCAGCACCGTTTGCCCGTCAACAATGGTTTTCAGTTGATCGGTAACGAAACCGATATAGGCGTCTTCGGCAAAATAGCCGCCCTTCTTCAGCGCGTTCCTGACTGCCGTTGCGGGCAGCGGTGCCCGCAAATTAATGACGGTATGATCCCGGTAACCTCCTGTTGCCAGTGCCAGTTCCGAACGAATATGACGCAGATAACTGAAGCACATGGCTGCCAGGATCAGGGTAACCAGCACCAACAGCAGGCGTTCCGCCTTCCTTGAATACAGGACGATATGTTGTTTTTTCTGCATAATATTAAAAGCCGGTGGCGTCGTATTGCCGGGTACTGTCACTGAATATGGTATCGGTCGCCTGAATCAGGGTATCATCATTCAAAGCCACGGTATCTCCTGCCGGAATAGAATCCCTGAGATAGATCGTATCAATCCGGACGTCTTCGCTTTCGGGGTGCAGGATTTTTTTTGTTCCTACCCAGTTGGCCAGGAAGCCCACCAGGAACAGTACCGGGAACAACCAGAACCACCCTTTTTTTTTAGGGGGTTTGGATGAAGGCGGTGTTGCAGGTGGAGCGGTTTCAACCGGTTGTTCCTGAATAGGGATCTCGATTGTTTTTTTTGTGGCTTTTCTGCCGCGAGAAGTTTTGGCAGTAAAGCTGGCCAGGGCAACCGTAATATTATCCTTACCCCCCAGCTCGTTGGCCTGGTCAACCAAAGCCTGTCCCTTCTGTTCCAGCAATCCCGGTCCCTCCAGTATCGCTGCCATCTGGGAACGGTTCACCAGATCCGTGAGTCCGTCACTGCAAAACAGCACAATATCACCCGGCAGGAAACTATGTTCGGTAACATCCAGGTACTGGCCGCTGTCATCAGCGTCCAGACGCTGCTCGCCCAGCATCTTACTGATCTCATTGCGCTGGGGATGGCTCATGGCTTCGGCTTCGGTCAGAAAGCCGTTATCTTCCTTATAGCCGACAAGGGAATGGTCTTTGGTAATTTTGAGCAGGTTGCCATCCCGAAAGATATAACCACGGCTATCGCCGACATGGCCAATATACATGAGTTCTTTATCAGCATCCAGCAGGGCCACCGACAAGACACAGCTCATACGGTTGAATTCCGGTACCTCATAACGTTTTTCAAAAATGACATTATTGGCATTGATCAGTGCTTCTTTCAACAAAGCCAATGGCGCTCCAAATCGGAAATTCTGCAGATAACCTTCAATTGTTCTACGGGCAATGGCGGAAGCTTCAGCACCTCCGGCATACCCGCCCACCCCATCGATCGCCCCCAGCAGGGTCAGTGAGGCCTGTCCCCAAAGACCTTCGACCCAGATAAAATTATCCTCATTGGTCTGACGCTTACGGCCTATATCGGTTTGTACATGCGATTTGATTACCCTGCTCATTTCTTGTTTTTAGTTTGCAGATAGAAGAGAACTATCAGAAATAATATCATTAATATCTGGATCATTATCTATGGCTTGTTCATTTATCTTCCAGCCGGCGGTTGCCACCTGCTACTTCTCGGCTTTAAAATCCAACTGAAATACCCCGCAGACGATTGTAGATTCGCTTTTCAAAGGATGCCATACGGGCTGCTGGCCGGTACGGCTCAGTTCCAACCGCTGTTCATTGACAAATGCATCGCCGAAAAGTGCGATATAAAACATACGGGCGGCTTCTTCATACTTGATCATCACATGTTCTTTCTGAAGGCTGCCACTGGGCTCATTAATGCAGAGCAATGTGGCGGTACTTGTCAGTCCTTCTATTGCTTTGGTGATCTTGAGCTGTTTTTCCCGCATGGGGAAACTATAACGTTGTTTATTGAGCACAAATTGAATGGTGGCCAGTTTGTCGGCTGCATTACGGGAACCGCTGATTGTCGTACCGGCTTCACTGCCCTCTCCGAACAGCCCTTTATTAAATTTTACCCGGAAATGCCCCTTTGACAGAATATCAATATTGGCAAAAGTGTTGGGATTTAAATCATATTTGGAATATTTGGAATGTTTGCTGCTCACCGATACTTTGATCTGTTCGGAAGAAAGTTCGGTCCAGGATTTTTCCGACGTCGGGGCGCTGACAACCTGAACCGAGCCTGGTTCAATTTCGGAATTATCAATTCCTTTTTCAGCAGGACAATATTGAAAGTCCCAGAAACTGCCAATGGGCTCATAGCGCGGATACTGTGATTTCATCTGATTGATATGATCGTAGAACTCGTCCAGTATGCCTTCTGTAATGCCCGCCAGCCGGAGCTCGGCGTGGCGGTAATCTTCAGGACGCATCAGGATCAGGTAACTGCAGTCGTACATCATGCGCTTATTAAAAGATTCCCTTTCAATGGTCTCCCTGAATGACGCCACTACCTGATTGACCAAATGCTGATTGGTGAGCCTTTTCGTCTCATCTGCTTCGTCAGGCAACAACCATCTTTTAATTTTTTCCAACATAATCGGCGTTTTAAATTCTGTATTTGAAATTAAAGTTTTTCTATACGGCGTTCCACGATCCGTTCAATTTTATTACTGGTATCGATAACCATTGCCACATCAATATTGTAAGCGATCCACGCATCCGCTGCCTGCTGCCTGATTTTATACAGCATACTGAAATCCACATAGACTTTGCCATTCTGGTTATGGGTAAATACCCAGGAATCCGGATGAATACTGGCATCGGTATATTTCCATTTCCCATGATAATTGCGGCATTCGTTCTTAATGGCCGCTATCGATTCATTGGATTTATTGTAATACTGTTTTACGGTATCATTGAAAAAACGGGAAAGGGCGTTACAATCCCCGCGGCTCTGATAATAATCGTAGATAAAATTGCGTATTTCATTTTCCCGGGTTCCCAGATCCACGCTGACGACCACCTGGTCAATATTTCCGTCATTCCCTTCAGTGGTTATCGTATCAGGTGGTGGGTCGGCTTTTTTCACAGCTTTTTTTTCAATGACCGTTTTCTTCTTCGGTGTGCTCCTGGGCTTTTCGGTAACTTTCTCCGGCGCTGACTGGAAAAAATCAGCCACTTTTTCCCGGTTTAACGCAAATGCGATCAGTCCCAGGATAACCAGAATTGAAAGTAACAGATAGGGACGCGTATTGCTCCTGTGTACCGGTGCGGGAGGCCGTACCGAACGGCCCGGAGCCTTAGCCGATGGCGGCACTGACAGGGCAGGTTCCATTTCCAGAGGGGCTGCGGTCAAAGGCTGCGCCTGACTGGCATCAATTTTTACAAGTTCTTTGCGGTCCTGCGCGTTTTTGAAAAAATAACCCGGTAAGAGGTCCCGCCATGGGAAAGGCAATACACTGGTATCGATATTCTTCCTGACGATACTTTCCTGGATCTCAAAATCCGAGATCCGCGTACCGTCATAAGGTGGATGCCCGGTAATCAAATGATAGAAACTCACCGCCAGCGAATAAACATCGGTTTTATAAGTCAGATTCCTGACATCGTATACCTGTTCGGGGCTCATGTACATGAGTGTTCCCATCCGGCTGCCCGTCTGCGTCAGCGTAATATTGTCCTTTATTTTTGCAATCCCGAAATCGAGCATTTTAATGACTCCCTGTTCAGTCACAAACAGGTTGGAAGGTTTGATATCCCGGTGGATGATATGTTTGCCATGGGTATAGTTCAGGGCGTCTACCAAATCATTCCACCAGCCTGTCAACTGCGCAGCAGGGAATAGCGCACCGGACTGTAATCGGGCGGCCAGGTCATTGCCATTCAGGTATTCCATGACCATGCAGGGGCGGCCGTCGATTTGCCCGAAATCATACACGTTCCGGATATGCGGATGATTGAGTTGCACCATCAGCCGGGCTTCATTTTCAAACCGGGCGATCATTTCGGGCTCATCACTGAACCGCCGAAGCATGACTTTTACCGCTGCCGGCTTGCCGAGATAATTTTCGGCATACCATACTTCAGCCATCCCGCCATCGCCCAGTTTGTACTTTAAAACATATCCGTTAATCGACTGTTGCTCCATGCCTTCCATCTTAAGTCCGGTGGACAAGCGGTCGCCCCATGCCGGCATCAGCGCTGTCCTGATTTGAATGTCAATTTAACACCTTTTTCACTACCATTGCCTCCAATTAATACACAGGATGTTAATTAGTGACCCGCAAATTTACCCACCTCCCCCCTTCTTATTGTTTAAAGAAATTAAAAAAACGGTAAATGCCCTTTTGTAACCGGTTAACGGGAAGCCTGCGCCGGTACAAGGGAGCCGGGGCTTTCGCATAGGGATGCAGGCAGGCTCCGGGCCCGCTTTAAAAACCGCTAATTTTGTGATCTATGCCGGCGAAATTCAAGGAACTACAACAGATCCTGGAGGACCTGCACCTGGAAACCGCTACGGTAACGCCTGTCTCCGGCGGTGACAGTAATGCTGCCTATCGTATCCAGCGGGGAGAACAGCGCTTTTTTTTAAAGACCCAGGGTGCCGCAGCCTGTCCGGGGCTTTTTGAACAGGAAGCCGCCGGCCTGGAGCTGCTGCGCCGGAACAGCGAACACTATCTGCCCGCCGTCATCGGACAGGGATTAAGGGCCGGGCGGCAGTACCTGTTGCTGGAATGGCTGGAAGCGGCCGGTTCCACTGCAGCAACACAAGAAAATTTTGGACGCCGACTGGCCAGGCAGCACCGGCACAGCCAGCCCTATTTCGGCCTGTCCGTAGATAACTATATTGGTCCTTTACATCAGTCCAACCAACCGGTAGCTGACTGGCCGGGTTTTTATGCCCACCGACGGATTCTGCCACTGGTGAGACAGCTGGCAGATACCGGCGTTCTGGACAGAAAGGATATCCGGGCCGCCAACGGATTTTCTGACCGGATCCGGGAATTCTTTCCCGAGGAGCCTTCCTGCCTGCTGCACGGAGATCTCTGGAGCGGCAACTACATGACTTTGGAAAATGGTACTGTGGCCTTTTTCGATCCGGCAGTATATTACGGTCATCGTGAGATGGATATCGGCATGAGTTTGCTTTTTGGAGGTTTTTCAGCAGCCTTTTACGAAGGATATCGGGAGCAATGGCCCCTGGAACCGGGCTGGCAGCAGCGGGTCGCTTACAGCCAGCTCTATCCCCTGCTGGTACACGCCCTGTTATTCGGTGGCAGCTATGTCCAACGCGTAAAGCTGCTGCTGCAGCCTTTTTTCGCTTAATTTTGTTATCAGCTATGATAACTACCGTATATAAGACGCATTCCAGCCTGTTGTTGAAGCTCCTGTTTGCCCTGGTCATGGCATTATTGTTTTTTTTCTCCATCTCTGAAAAAAGCTGGGCCCTGCTGGCGGTAAGCATTCTGGTAACTGCCATTGTCGTGTACATATTCCGAAATACTTATTACAGCATTTCGCGGCACCGGCTTACCATAAGAAGCGGATTTCTTTTCAATGAAACGATTGATATACTGAATATCCGAAAAGTCAGGGAAGTTCACCAGCATGTATTCACCGGGCCGGGATTTTCAATGCGCCGGCTGGTCATTTATTATAATAGCCGGGATATTGTGGTGATTTCTCCCGACCAGCGTCAATTATTTATCGAGCATCTGAAACGCATCAATCCGGACATTCTGATTGAAACTAAAAACCAGCAACGATGATGTCTGTGTTCAGGTTGAAGCGGGACTACTGAACTCTTTGACCGGCACACACAGGTGGATTTTGCATCCCTGACCAGGGGCAGCGTCAAAACGAATCTGCGCATTGATCTGTGCCGCCCGGGATTTCAGGTTTTTAATGCCGTTCCGGTTGGTCATCATCTCGGGATCAAAGCCTTTACCATTATCCTCCACATAAAAATCTATCTGGTAATCCTTGCACTTTGCAATGATGGACGCCTGGGTACAGTCCGAATACTTGACCAGATTATTGACCGACTCCTTGATGATCAGGAAAATATTTCTTCGGGTTTCCATGGGCAACGGCACTTCTGAAACGGCCTCAGGAAAATCAATCGTGAAATCAATATTCTTGGATTCAAACAGCGGGATGGCAAATTCACTGATATGCACCCCTAAATCACTGAATTTATCGTTACTGGGTTTCACCAGCCAGATAATATCGTCGAGTGCTTCCAGCGTATCCTTCGCATTGGCTTCAATTTTAGTAAGCAATTCCTGTTTGTCCGGACCTTCCTTGCGCAGCAGCTCACTGAAAATATGGATACTGCTCAGCGAGGACCCCATATCATCATGCAGATCCGAAGCGATCTGTGAACGTATTTCCAGTTCCCGTTGCAGGGCATTATTCCGGGCAACCAGCTTGTTCCGCAAATAGAACAAGACCCCACTGATAAGCAGCAGGAAGAACAGGATAACGCCGCCTATCATTATGATCCGGTCATTTTTCTGATTGGTTTCCAGCAGGTCGATCTTATTCTGGTGATACTGAAATTCCTTGTCACGAACAGAACGGATATTTCTGAGGTTGACGCTGTCCGAAAGTTTTTTAAAAGATACACTGTAAGCATAAGCCCGCTCCCAATCCTGCTTTTGCTGAGCGATTTTCATCAATCCCTCGTATGCATTACGGGTTTCAGCCACAGAACCGATTCTGCTGGCAATGCTTAGACTGGTGTCAAATTTCCCCTTGGCCATTTCATTCTGGCCCATGAGCAGGTAGGCATTTCCAATACTGTTATAACCATTGGCAATGAATATCTGATCCCCCAGTTTGAAATTAATATCCAGGGCTTTGCGGAACAGGTCCAGGGCCTCATGTGGCCTTCCTTCCTTGGTCAGGATATTTCCCAGGCTGATATAACAGATGGCGATGCCTTTGTCATCCTTTCGTTTGACATTGTAATCCAGTGCCGTCTGATAATATAATTTTGCGGAATCAATACTGCCCAGCCTTTCATAACATTCACCGATATTCTGCAGGTTAATGGCAATGCCGCGCTTATTTCCGGCTTTAATGGCAATGGGAATACATTCCAGAAAATAATTAATGGCAGCAAAATAATTCTCCAGCGCCAGGTGAATATTCCCGATGCCGTTCAGTGCGATCGTTACACTGTAATTGTCTCCCGTACTTTCTGCCAGCTTGCGGGCTTCATAAAGATGATCCAGTGCATTGTTATAATCGTCTTTTCTTCGGTAGGATACGCCCAGATTGTTATAGGCAATGATCTGCTGTCTGACATTATGGAGTTTCTTGGCCAGATTTAGGGCGGTATCATGGTAATGGATCGAAGCGTCATAAAAAGAAAGATCCCTTTTAAATACGCCGTAAGAATTATAATAGGCAGGTTCTGCCTGTTTATAATGCAGTTTATTGATGAGTGCAAAAGCTGTCTGATAAAGCAGTTCCACCGAACTGTCTTTACGGTTGGCTTCCGCCACATTGATCAGGGAGTCCACTTTTTCCCGGCTGTCGGCCATCAGCAGGACGGGATATTTTTCTGAGAGCTGCCCTACCGCTTTTGCTGAAAAGCAGCACAGTATCATCGCCAGGATGCAAAAGCGAAGGTTTACTTTTTCCTTTCCGGTGCAGGGGCTCATTATTTAGTTTACGTTTAATTTCTCAGTACAGGCAACCCTACATGTCAGCTACAATCAATCTTTACAAATCTAAGTATTGTTTGCTTATATTCAACATATTATTAAAATTAATTATTAATAGGCGCCTCCGAATCCCCGGACTTTAGGTTGGCCCTGCAAGCGCTTGCTGCACCATCCGGGCGCAGTAAATCCTGAAACTGTCCGTCAGTATATTCTTTCACAAGGCTAAATTTTTCTTGTGCCTTACATCCCAAAAGCTAAAGACTTTTGGGTTTTGCGGCACGTTTTATAATAAAACACTTGTCCCAGGACAAAATACAAAAGGGCTGTCCTGAGACAACCCTTTTCTGAGATCCGTGAATATTTTAATTAACTGAGTTGGGCCAGTGCTGCCTTAATTCTTTCCCAGCCTTTTTCAATATTGGGCAGGCTGTTGGCAAATGAAAACCGCACACAATCCGGTTCTCCGAAAGCGGCACCCATCACAGAAGATACATGGGCCGTATTCAACAGGTACATACTCAGGTCCGCGGAATCCTTGATAACCGTATCACCATTTGATTTGCCGAAATAAGAACTCATATCCGGGAATATATAAAATGCCCCATCGGGTTCACTGCATTTGATACCCGGAATATCTGCTACCAGTTCCAATACCCTTTTTTTACGGCGGGTAAATTCTTCTGCCATGGCCAGGGTGGGTCCCAGATCCGAACTGAGCGCTGCTACCCCCGCCTTCTGCGCGATGGAACAGGTACCACTGGTCATCTGACCCTGTAGTTTTTCCATGGCTTTGGCGACGGGCGCCGTGGAGGCAGTATAACCGATCCGCCAGCCGGTCATGGCAAAGCCCTTACTCAACCCGTTGACGATTACGACCCGGTCCTTGATATCGGCGAACTGGGCAATACTCTGATGCGCACCAACATAGTTGATATACTCATAAATTTCATCCGAAATAATCGTGATATCGGGGTACTTACGGAATACCGCCACCAGTTCTTCCAGTTCCTGCAGGCTGTATACCGCGCCGGAAGGATTACAGGGTGAAGAAAATAAAAAGACCCGGGTCCGGGGTGTGATGGCCGCCTCAACCTCCGCTGCTGACGGTTTAAATCCGCTTTCCACACTGGTGCGGATTTCCACGACCTTACCACGGGCGATCTTCACCAGTTCAGAATAGGTCACCCAGTAGGGTGTGGGGATGATAACTTCATCATCTTCATCCACCAGGGCCAGAATGGCATTGGCCAGACTCTGTTTGGCGCCGGTTGATACGACGATATGCTCAGGACTATAGTCCAGCTGGTTGTCTCTTTTTAACTTGGCGCAAACCGCCTGCCGCAGGTCCAGAAAACCCGGTACGGGTGTATAATGACTCCAGTTATCATTAATTGCCTGAATACCAGCCTGCTTTATATGCTCGGGTGTATCAAAGTCAGGCTCGCCCAGACTCAGGTCGATGACATCGATACCCTGGGCCCTTAATTCACGGCCCAATTTGGCCATTTTAAGCGTTTCCGGTTCAGCAAATCGGTCTAAAATTGATGATAACTGCATTTCTACTAACTATTTAAGCGGTTTTGAATTAAAAAATCACACAAAAGTAACGCTTGACCGGATTAAAAGACCAAAACTTAAAGAGGTTTTTTTAAGCGCTCCGCCTTCCCATGCCCCGCCGGGCAACAAATCAGGGGGTAACAAAACTTTACCGAACCTGCCGACTTATGACTCTATCAGCTTATCTTTGCAGCCTTTAAAAAAAGCCTGGTCAGTTTTTTTGATGCCATATTGTGTCAAAACCTGTTACCTAACTCAGTGAATTTATAAATTTATAACTCGTATGCAACTCAAAGGTCTGGTTCGTTTTTTTACGATTTTGCTTATCATTTATTCGGTATACCAGCTATCATTCACCTGGTTTGTTCGCAACCACGAAAAGAAATTAGAAACGAAAGCCCAAAGCTATGTAGCTGCCAATTTTCCTACAGCTGCCGCCCAGTATCCCAACAACAAGGATTCTCAGGCCATTTATCAGGAGACCCTGGACAACGTTTATGAAGAGCGTCTTGCGCGGCTGAAGGACAGTACCAAGGATGAAACAATTTCTTATGGTATTACCGGTCCGATCAGCTACCAGAAAGCGAAAAATGAAGAGCTCAACCTGGGATTGGATCTTCAGGGTGGAATGAACGTCACCATGGAGGTGGAAATGAGCGGGGTTATTTCCACGCTGGCCAATAACAGCAAGGACCCTAATTTTTTAAAAGCACTCAATAATGCGAACCTGAGAAAGGGCAACAGCGATGCCAATTTCGTAACCCTGTTCGTAGAAGAATACAAAAAACTGGTACCAAACGGCAAACTCGCGACCTTATTTGCCAACGCCAATAATACCGATATCAAAGTAACAGACAATGACAGCAAGGTCATCAGTTTTCTGAATGCCCAGGCAAAAGCCGCCTTTGAGAACACGGCACGTCTGATCACTACCCGTATCGATAAATTCGGGGTCGCCCAGCCCAATATCAACCCCGATCCGGATAAACAGATTATCTCCGTAGAGTTACCGGGTGTACAGGATAAGGACCGGGTAAGAAAAAATTTACAGGCCAGTGCGAACCTGCAGTTCTGGGAAGTTTACAATATCAGTGAACTCTGGCCCAATATACAGCAGGCAGACAACCTGTTCAATAAACAACGCGGTGGAGACAATACCGCTGATACGGCGAAAGCCGCTGATTCTACAGCAACGGCGGGTACGGCAGCTTCTGTCGGTGACAGCCTGGCTACTGCTACTGCTAAAGCGGATACCTCCAGTCTGGAACAACAGCTGAAGCAACTGGCGACCAACGAAAAGCCGGCTGCGCAGGCCCAGGATGCCAATGCCCAGGAAGCCGAAGCTAAAAAACATCTGGGTGGCTGGATCGGATTTACCGCAGATCCCCAAACCGGCAGACTGGTAGACAACGGCATGATTGGTCATGTCATGTTGAAAGATACTGCCGAAGTCAGAGCGATCCTGGAAACCCCGGCTATTAAAAGCCAGTTTCCGGCCGATGTGGTCTGGATGTTTGGTATACCCGAGAAAAAATCCCCGATTGTTGCCCTCCACGCCATTAAAACTTATGGCCGGGAAGCCGCCAAACTGGGCGGTGAAATGGTGACCAATGCCGGTTATGATTTTGATCAGACAGGTAAAACTAATGTCACCCTGGAAATGAACAATGCGGGTGCTAAAATCTGGGCGGATCTGACCCGGGCCAATGTAGGTCGTTCCATTGCCATTGTAGTCGACGGAAATGTATATTCTGCGCCCAATGTTAATGAAGCCATTGAAGGCGGCCGTTCCAGCATCTCGGGCAATTTCACCCAGGAAGAAGCCAGTGATCTTTCTAATATCCTGAAAATTGGTAAACTGCCCGCACCTGCAAAAATTGTGAGTGACCAGACCGTAGGACCGACCCTGGGTGCTCAGGCAGTAAAAGGCGGGTTGATGTCATTTACCATCTCCTTTATTGTGATCTTCCTGCTGATGCTGATTTACTATAATACCGCAGGCTGGATCGCTAATATCGCCCTGATCCTGAACCTCCTGTTTACGGTAGGGGTACTGGCCGGTCTGGGTGCCACACTGACGGCGCCTGGTATTGCGGGTCTGGTACTGACGATTGGTATGGCCGTGGATACAAACGTAATTATTTATGAAAGGGTGAAGGAGGAACTTCGAAAAGGCAAGGGCTACCTGCCGGCCATCAATGACGGTTACAACCGCTCCCTGGCGCCTGTACTGGATGGTCACGTTACCACCCTGCTGACTGCCTTTATCCTCTACTATTTTGGTTTGGGTCCGGTGAAAGGTTTTGCCACTACCCAGATCCTGGGTCTGTTCCTGTCGTTGTTCTGTGGTATCCTGGTGAGCCGCTGGGTGACTGACTGGTTTACTGACAAGAAACACCACCTGAACTATTTCTCCAAAGTCAGCAATGCCATTGAGAAGAAATCCAAGTTTAAATTCATTGAGTTCCGTAAGAAAGCCTATGTCATTTCAGTTATCATTATCCTGCTGGGTATCGGAACCATATTCAACGGTTTCGATTACGGTGTGGAATTTGACGGAGGCCGCAGCTACACGATTAATTTCGCTAAGAACGTGGATGTAGAACAGGTCAGAAATGATCTACAGGAGACTTTTGAAGGTGAAAACCCCATCATCAAAACAGTCGGAGATGCTTCTACCCTGGATATTACCACCTCCTACGAAATCACGAATCCGAACACCATGCTGGCGGATTCACTGGTGATTCACAAACTGTATGGTGGATTAAAGAATTTCCTGCCAGCGAATACCAGCTTCCAGCAATTTGACAATGTTTACAAAACGGGATCGAAAAAAGTACTGCCGACCATTTCTGATGACCTGAAGAAAGGGGCCTTGAAAGCGACCATCTTTGCCATGATCGTGATCTTCCTGTACATTTTCCTGCGGTTCCGGAACTGGAGGTTCTCCCTGGGTACCATTTTCGCACTGATCCATGATACCCTTGTCATGTTAATCATCTTCTCTTTTGCCCGGAAATTTGTACCATTCCCGCTGGAAATCGACCAGCATTTTATTGCGGCGATTCTTACGGTGATCGGGTTCTCGATGAACGATACCGTCGTTATCTTTGACCGGATACGGGAAGATATGGGTCTGCATCCGCATATGGACCAGAAGACCCTGGTCAACAAAGCCATCAACGAGACACTGAGTCGCACGATCATGACCACATTGACCGTATTTTTAACCGTATTAATTCTGTTTATCTTTGGTGGTGAAGTAACCAGAGGGTTTGCCTTTGCCATGCTTATCGGGGTTATTACCGGTATTTATTCCACCGTCTGTGTGGCAGCGCCGGTCCTGGTTGACCTGAAAGGCGGCATCAGAAAAGATAAGAAAAGCAGTGCGGGATCCAAGACGGAAACAGCTGCTTCCTCTTAACGATCCGCTGCAAAATGCATATCGAAAACCGGTTCTTCCCAGAACCGGTTTTTTTTGGCAGAAAAACGCGCGGATTCTGTATCTTGAGCCGGATGAATGCTTACATTTTTGAAAATCTGAGAAAGTCTATGCAACAGAAAATCGCGCTGACCCTGCTGCTCCTATCGGCAGGCATGCTCCTGAACGCACAAACCGGTTTTACCGTCCTCGAAAAACCGGAACAAAAACAGGTCGACGTCCTGTATAACGGAAAATTACTTACCGCCTATTGCTATTACGATTCCATTTTCAAGCCCGTGTTGTTTCCTGTCAATACCCCCCAGGGGGTCACGGTCACCCGGGGCTACCCGGTTGCGCCCCGTCCGGGAGAACGCACGGACCACCCCCACCATATCGGTATCTGGATGAATTATGAATCGGTGAACGGCCTGGATTTCTGGAACAATTCCACGGCCATTCCGCAAGAGAAAAAGCCGCATTACGGCAGCATCCGGCAGGACGGGATCACCCGGGCGGAGGGAAACGCTGAGCAGGCCCGGATCTCGGCGACAGCCAGCTGGCTGCGGCCCGATGGGAAGGCCCTGTTACAGGAAAATTCGGATTATCATTTCAGCGTCCGTGACGGCCTGCTGTATATCGACCGGACTACAAAACTAACCGCCCTGAAAGACACGGTAGACTTTAAAGATGTGAAGGATGGTTTTTTTGCCATACGGGTCGCCCGGGAGCTGGAAATGCCTTCTACCGAGCCCGGCATTTTTCTGGATGCGCATGGCAATGCTACCAAAGTCGCACCTTCTGGTAAGAATGTGTCCGGCATGTACTACAATGCCGAGGGGCTGAAAGGTGATGATGTCTGGAGCAGTCAGTCCACCTGGGCCATGCTCAAGGGTAAAAAAGACGGCCAGGCGGTTACGATTGCGATATTTGATCACCCCTCCAATCCGGGCTTTCCGGCCTACTGGCATGCAAGGGGATATGGTCTTTTCGCAGTCAATCCGCTGGGTCGTTCGGTCTTCAGCAAGGGTAAGGACAGCCTGAATTACCGGTTACTGCCGGGGGCTTCCGTACAATTCCGCTATTTGCTGGTCACCGGTTCCAGGGACCTGGATGCCGCAACGGTAAATAGCATTGCGACCCGGTTTCAGCAGGACAAATAATTTAATCCAGGTCAGCTTTCTTTTTGGGATAGCGACCGTTAAATGTACAATCCAGGGCACCCATACGGGAGCCACAGCCTTCTATTTCGGTCAGTTGCACCCTGTTGTCGGAGAAAGTAAACCGCAGCATACAGGGATCTCCCGCACTGCGGTATTCAGCGGTATTGTCACCTGTAATGATGGCGTTGCCTTTGAGCTCGCCCTGACAGGGAGATCCCGCCTCTTCCAGATGGATATAAAACCGGATGCGCCCGGGACGGTTGTCATCCCTTATTGATATCAGATTGCGGGCACCTTTCCCGTAGTCGCCGGCATAGGACCATTCTGTGCCCAGTGTATCAATCGGGTTGATCAGCTCGTCGTCATTGCCGAGCGCATCTGTCATCACCAGCATGAACTTGCGGGCCGCACTATTTAGTACATATACATCTTCGCCACTGATTTCAATTTCATTGGGCAGGGTCTTGACCGTCCTGCGGGTAATATTAAACATTGTATTGATATGCAGGCTTACATGGCTGCCCTTTTTAGGACTGGTCATCGCAGCCAGATCCGTCAGAAACTGATGATCCTTATCGTAGGCGGTAAGCAGCAGTATCCGTTTGGCTTTTGTGACACCTTTTGACAGCAGGTAGATGGCGCCTGATTTGTCCGTGAATTTTCCAACTGCATAAAGGCTGGCTGTCTGTTCTCCAAAATGGTGCTTCAAAACGCTGTCAGGCGCAAATCCGTTGAAGATCTCAGGGCTGATTTTCAAACTATCCGCACTCCGGGCGGCCAGCGAGCTGTCTGCATAAGAAAATGGCAGTTGAATATCCGGAAAAAAGTCAATAAACTCCTGCAGGTTGACATCATCTGCGCCGGACATGGTTTTGCTTTTATTTTTACAGGCCGACATAAACAGCATCAGTAAGCAGAGTAAGCAAAGCTGGTATCGCATATAGAATAGATTAATATTAAGCACAAATAAACAATAGTTCGCTTACAATCCAATAGAATTTCCTGTAAAACAGGCCAGCTGATACCAGATTATCACCAATCTCCTCAGCAAAACATCCCCAAACATCCGCAGTAAATGCAGGCACCGGCCCTATGCGGAAACAAAGCTTTACCAGCGGGTCTATGAAAAAAGGCGCTGAATACCGACCCCTTCGAATTCTATTTGTAAAATATTTTATTTAGATTTGCCTAAATATTTAATTAGGTATGTCGCAATATACCGAAGCCGAAGAGAACTATATCAAACATATTTATCACCTGAGCAGCGATAGCGGCAGGGTCAGTACCAATGATCTGGCAGCCTCGCTGTCAATGGCACCGGCCTCCGTCACCGATATGCTAAAAAAACTGAAACGTAAAAAGCTGGTCAGTTATGAAGCTTATTATGGATGTGGGCTCTCTCCTGCCGGTCTCAGGGTCGCAATGGGCATTATTCGGAAACACCGGCTCTGGGAGTATTTTCTTTCCCAGATACTGGGTTTTGCCTGGAATGAAGTGCATGAAGTAGCCGAACAACTCGAGCATGTGAGCAGTCAGAAACTCATCGATAAACTGGATGAATTTCTGGGATTTCCACGTACCGACCCCCACGGTGACCCCATCCCCGACGCCAACGGAAAACTGTCCCAGCAGCAACTGATACCGCTCAGCGAGCTAAAAGAAAATCAAAAGGCTACGGTGATCCAGATCCGGAATCAGTCAGCGGAGCTGCTGCGTTTGCTTTCAGATAAAAAAATAGGAATCGGCACCCGGCTGGAACTGATTAAAAAATCATCTTTTGACGGCTCGCTGGAAATACGAACCGATAACCGGCACCGGCAGCATTTTTCCCGTGAACTGGCCGCCACCATATTATTAGCATCATCATGAATCGACATCATTCAGAAATTTCCTTAAGTGAAGTCCATCAAAGTGTAGACACCACCCGACCCGGCCGGTCCCGTATACGCCGGGTACTGGCTTTTTTTGGTCCTGCTTATCTGGTCAGCGTGGGTTATATGGATCCCGGGAACTGGGCTACGGATCTGGCCGGAGGCAGTCAGTTTGGGTACTCCCTGCTTTGGGTACTGTTGATGAGTAATATCATGGCGCTGTTGCTGCAAAGTTTATCGGCCAGGCTGGGAATTGTACGAAACCGTGATCTGGCACAGGCCAACCGGGAAACCTACCCCCGGAAAATAAACTTCATCCTTTATATTCTGGCAGAAGTGGCCATTGCCGCCACGGATCTGGCAGAGATCCTGGGGATGGCCATCGGGCTGCAGTTGCTGACCGGCATGCCACTGATCTGGGGCGTATTGATTACTTCCCTGGACACTTTCCTGCTCATGTTGCTGCAAAAACTGGGCATGCGTAAACTGGAAGCTTTTATTATCGGCCTTATTTTTATTATCGGCATGTCCTTTCTGGTCCAGATTATTGTTGCCCGACCCGATCCTGCCGAAGTCGTGACAGGGTTGGTGCCCCATCTTCAGAATGATACCGCGCTGTATATCGCCATCGGTATCATCGGCGCTACCGTAATGCCCCATAACCTCTACCTGCATTCGGCCCTGGTACAAACCCGCAAATTCAAAACGGATCCGGCAGGTATCAAAAAGGCACTGAAATTTAATTTTATTGACAGTGCGATTGCACTCAATATGGCATTTCTGGTTAACGCAGCGATCCTGATACTGGCAGCCACGGTTTTTTTCAAAACGGGTCGCTCAGATGTCGGTGAAATCAGACAGGCTTATGAATTATTGCCCCAGCATCTGGGTAGTGATATCGCCGCCAAGCTGTTTGCCGTTGCCCTGATCGCGGCGGGTCAAAGCAGCACGGTTACCGGTACCCTGGCGGGTCAGATCGTTATGGAAGGCTATCTGCGGCTGCGCATTAATCCGCTGGTCAGAAGAATGATTACCAGACTGATCGCCATCATACCTGCCGCATTGGTCATTCTGATCAATGGAGAAAACGATGTCGACAGTCTGCTGATCTTCAGCCAGGTGGTACTAAGCATGCAACTCGGATTTGCAGTCATCCCCCTGATTCATTTTGTCAGCGATAAGAAGACGATGGGTCAGTTCGCCATCAAGCCACTTACCAAAATCGCTGCCTGGGTAATTACGGTGGTTTTGGTCTATCTGAATGTACGGCTGATTTTCGAAGAAATTTCTGACTTTTTCAGCAGCCCGGATCATCTTTTCTGGAAAGTGGTTATTATAGTGGGAGCGGTAGGTTTTGTACTACTTTTCGGATATACAACCTGCTATCCCTTTTTCAAGAAGGAAGCCGGAAGTGCCGCCAATATCCACAATGAACCCCAGCCCCTCGAGATCGCTCCGCCCGGGCAGTTCCATAGAATCAGTATGGCGCTGGACTTCGGACCGCTGGATGCTAAAATCATCAATTTTGCCCTCGCTCAGGGAGCGCCGGGATGTGAATACCTACTGATCCATATTACGGAAAGTGTCGCGGCCAGTGCACTTATCAGCGAAAGCAGCGATAAAGAAACCCATACGGATGCGGCATTTTTGCACCGTTATGTGCAGGAGCTCCGGGCAGCGGGCTATAATGCAACCGCCAAGTTGGGATTTGGAAAACCTGCAGAAGGAATCGCCGCTATTATAAAGGAGGCAGAAATAGAACTGCTGGTCATCGGCGCCCATGGTCACCGGGGATTAAAGGACCTGCTCTACGGAACAACCATCAATGCGGTCCGGCACCAGATAAAAATCCCATTGCTGGTGGTGCAGGCTTAATCGGTAGCTGCTCCGGCATGACGGCCCCGGTCCCTGATCAGGTGTTTGAACCGGCTGAAGGTTTCGGGTTTGATATTCAGATAGGATGCAAGGTATTTTTGTTGCACCCTTTGGATGATTTCAGGGTAATTCTCTACAAAATTTACGAATCGCTCGCGGGGAGACTGCATGATCAGACTGATCTGCCACTTGTCTTTGAGTACCATAGTATGCATCGTAATCAACCGGCCCATCCGCTCAAAATTATGACTGGCCGTAAACAGGTTTTCCAGATCATCATGGGCAATAGAAAGAATGGTGCTGGGCTCAATCGTTTCCACGTAATACTCAGATGGTGTACGGGTGTAAAATGAGGCTTCGCTGGTGATCAGATGCCCTTCTCTCGCCAACTGGACGATATGCTCTTCACTGTCCTGTTTATAATACTTTCGGATCAGTCCGCTTTCGATAAAATTCATATACTGCTCGACCTCTCCTGCCTGGGTAATCAATTGCTTTTTGGCGAAGTTTCTTTCCTTCACCACAGGCAATAACAGCTTTTTTACTTCGAGGTCGGTAATGGGAACAAAATTTCGCAAAAACTGAACGAAATTGGTGATGTTATTTTCAGTTACAACCATAACCAAAGTTAACGGAAACAGTTGATTCAAATCAAATATTCGGGTCGATGATCTCAAAACTGTTGTTAAAACAATCTGGACGGAAAACTGCGCGAGGATGGATTTTTACGGAAGTCCTGTTTAGAAAATCGCGCTGCGAAGCCTGCCCTAATCCCCTACGTGGCAGTTCCCGGGCCATCCGCCCCGCCGGATTCGGAAAAATACTGCTAAATATGTAGATTTGCGCCAATCCTAAATTTTTAAATAGTAATATATGGCTGAAAAAATCAAAGTAGCTAATCCTGTAGTGGAGCTGGATGGTGATGAAATGACCCGCATTATCTGGAAATTTATCAAGGACAAATTAATTCTGCCCTACGTTGATGTGGATATTAAATATTTCGATCTGGGTATTGAGCACCGGGATGCTACTGATGATCAGGTGACCGTTGATGCCGCCAAAGCCATAAAAGAGCATGGTGTGGGAATAAAATGTGCCACCATCACCCCGGATGAAGCCCGGGTAACAGAATTCAACCTGAAGCAAATGTGGAAAAGCCCCAATGGCACGATTCGTAATATTCTGGATGGCACTGTTTTCCGGGAACCGATCGTTTGTAAAAATATACCCCGTTTGGTGCCCAACTGGACAGCGCCCATCTGTATCGGCCGCCACGCTTTCGGTGACCAGTACCGTGCCACAGACACGGTTATCAAGGGAAAGGGCACACTGACCATGACCTTCACACCTGACGCTGAGAGCGGCGGGGAGCCCCAGACTTTCGAGGTATATCGTTTCAATGGTGCGGGCGGTGTTGCCCTGAGCATGTACAATACCGACGAAAGCATCATCGGATTTGCCCGCAGCTGCTTTAATATGGCCCTGAGCAAAAAATGGCCTTTATACCTTTCTACCAAGAATACCATCCTGAAAAAATACGATGGCCGCTTCAAGGATCTTTTTCAGGAAATATATGAGCAGGAATTCAAGGCCCAATTCGAAGCCGCCGGAATCAGTTATGAACACCGCCTGATTGATGACATGGTCGCCAGTGCCCTGAAATGGAATGGTAATTTTGTCTGGGCCTGTAAAAACTACGATGGAGATGTGCAAAGTGATACGGTTGCCCAGGGCTTTGGTTCACTGGGTCTGATGACTTCTGTGCTGGTCACACCCGACGGGAAGACCATGGAAGCGGAGGCTGCTCACGGGACGGTAACACGTCACTACCGGGAACACCAGAAAGGCAATCCTACCAGTACCAATCCCATAGCGAGCATTTTTGCCTGGACCCGGGGACTGGCATTTCGCGGGAAGCTGGATGACAACCAGGCGCTGATCAATTTTGCCGATGCACTGGAAACCGTTTGTATTGAAACCGTAGAAGCCGGCCACATGACCAAGGACCTGGCTGTTTGTATCCATGGTAATAAGGTTGCCCATGGCAAGGACTATCTGAATACTGAGGAATTCCTGGAAATTCTCGACAAGAACCTGCAGGCGAAACTGGGTTAAACCCGTCGTCTGTACCAATCATAAAAGCATGCTGCATCAGATCAGCATGCTTTTTTTATTCGATTGAGGCGGCATTGGCCAGGGCTTCCGGCACTGCTGCTGGTCCGGATTTGCATTCCTGTTGTACATTCGCGTCCATGAAACCACAGCCCGAAACAATTATCAGAAAAATCACTGCTGCAGAAGTTCCGTTGATCCACGAACTGGCACTCAGGATCTGGCCTGATACCTATGCCAGCATCCTGTCACCGGAGCAGCTCGAATATATGCTGCAAATGATGTATGCCACGCCAGTGCTGGAACGGGAATACAGGCAGGGGGTAGAATTTTATATCTTATCCGTCGAAGGCCGCGATCAGGGTTATACCGCCATTGAAGATCAGAAAGACGGATCCTACAAACTGCATAAGATTTATCTCAGCCAGGAACTGCGGGGTCAGGGGCTGGGCAAATTACAACTCCGGACCATGGAAGATATTGTCCGAAAACGCGGCGCAAAATTCATGCTTTTGAATGTCAATCGTTTCAATACGGCCTTTGGCTTTTACCAGCGCCAGGGTTACGGGATTCTCCGTTCCGAAGATGTGGATATCGGTCAGGGTTACTTTATGAATGATTACCTGATGCAGAAATTCCTGTAAAAAGCGGACGCCCGGCTTACATTTTCGGTCCGACATTACGACGCCCAAAATCCGGCTCCAGCTACAAGCAGGTAGTTTTTTATATAAACCAACACTAAATATAAACAATATATTTTACTGATATTCAATGCATTATTATATTGATTGTATATCGGTTATTTCGCTACATATTCGTTTTTTTGTTGATCCTACATTTATTTTTTACAGCTTTCAACTTTCGGCGGCGCCGCCACAAAACCAACCCGCTTGCTTCGGCCGATCCTTAATTCTCAGTAACTTTACAGCGCTCGTTCGCCGATGCTGGCGGTGCGATTATTTTGATTCTTAAGGAACATTAAATATTAGAGATTATTATTATGAGCAAGGCTACTACCCTTTTTGACAAAGTCTGGGATGCCCATGTGGTGCGGCATATTTCTGATGGCCCGGACGTATTATTTATCGACCGGCACTTTATTCACGAAGTTACCAGTCCCGTCGCCTTCCTGGGATTGGAAAACAGAAATATTGGCGTGCTGTATCCACAACGCACTTTTGCCACGGCCGATCATAATACCCCGACCATTCACCAGGATCAGCCCGTGAAAGACCCACTTTCTGCCAAACAGCTGGCAGCGCTGTCCAGCAATGCGGAAAAATACGGCATCTCGATCTGGGCATTGGGCAGTCCCAAGAACGGTATTGTACATGTGGTAGGTCCCGAAAACGGCATTACCCAACCGGGTATGACCATTGTATGCGGCGATTCTCATACTTCGACCCATGGCGCTTTCGGCTGTATCGCCTTTGGGATTGGAACTTCCGAAGTGGAAATGGTACTTTCCTCTCAATGCATCATGCAACCCCAGCCCAAAAAGATGCGCATTACCATCAATGGCCGGCTGGGTAAAGGTGTTTTGCCCAAAGATGTAGCCCTGTATATTATTTCGCAGATCACTGCCAGCGGTGCTACCGGTTATTTCGTGGAATATGCCGGTGAGGTTTTTGAGAACATGAGTATGGAAGGCCGGATGACGGTTTGTAATATGAGCATTGAAATGGGTGCCCGCGGCGGTATGATTGCACCGGATGAAACTACTTTCGAATACGTAAAAGGCAGGGAAAAAGCACCCAAGGGAGCCGACTGGGATCAGGCACTCGCCTACTGGAAGACCCTGAAAACTGACGCCGGCGCCAGCTTCGACAGAGAACTGGTTTTTGAGGCCGCCGATATTGAACCCCAAATTACGTACGGTACCAATCCCGGACTGGGCACCGGTATCACCAACAGCATACCCCTGGCGACGGAAGTAAAAGACGGCGAAGCCTCTTACCGGAAATCACTGGCCTATATGGATTTTCAGGAAGGACAGCCCCTGTTGGGTAAAAAAATAGACTATGTATTCCTCGGCAGTTGTACCAATGGAAGGATCGAAGATTTCCGCGCTTTCGCCCAGGTGGTAAAAGGCCGTAAAAAAGCCGACAATATCACCGCCTGGCTGGTACCCGGTTCCCATATTGTAGAATCACAGATCCGGGAAGAAGGCATTCTGGACATTCTGAATGAAGCCGGCTTTGAATTGCGGCAGCCGGGCTGTTCAGCCTGTCTGGCGATGAACGACGATAAAATCCCGGCAGGTAAATATGCCGTGAGTACCAGCAACCGGAACTTCGAAGGCCGTCAGGGTCCCGGAGCCAGAACCCTGCTGGCCAGCCCCTATGTCGCAGCCGCTGTGGCGGTAACCGGTGTAGTGACTGATCCTCGGCAGCTGATGGAAACAACGGTTGCTGTAGAAGCTTGATTCCGAATCTGAAAAAAATTGCACTGAACGCTCAAAATATTAAATAGATGGCTTACGATAAATTTACTGTATTAACTTCCACGGCAGTTCCCCTGCCCATCGAAAATGTCGATACTGACCAGATCATCCCTGCCCGCTTCCTGAAAGCTACGGAACGCAAGGGTTTTGGCGATAACCTGTTTCGGGACTGGCGCTTTAACGCCGACAACAGCCCTAAGCAGGATTTTGTACTGAACAATCCCGTTTATTCCGGACAAATCCTGGTAGGCGGTAAAAACTTCGGCAGTGGCAGCAGCCGGGAACACGCCGCCTGGGCCATTTATGACTATGGATTCCGCTGTGTCATTTCCAGCTTTTTCGCTGATATCTTCAAAGGAAATTCACTGAACATTGGTATCCTGCCGGTAACGGTGTCGGAAGCTTTTCTGGATAAAATCTTCCGGGCAATCGAAGCCGATCCAAAGACCCAGATCGAAGTCAACCTCCCGGAACAAAAAGTGACCATTCTGGCTACCGGCGAATCGGAAAGCTTTGACATCAACAGTTACAAAAAACATAATATGATGAATGGATTTGACGATATCGATTATCTGCAATCCATGAAAGCCGAGATTGAACTACACGCGGAAAAAAGCCCTTATTAGCAGCTGTGCCCATCCGGCTTCCGGATCCATTTAAAAATCACTACTTCAACAATGACTGTAAAAAATAAGCGTGGCGCCCAGCCGCTGCCAACGGGTGAAAAGGCCGCGGGCTATATCGAGATCATGGATACCACGCTGCGCGATGGAGAACAAACCAGTGGCGTTTCTTTTTCCTCTTCGGAAAAGCTGACACTGGCGCAGTTACTTTTAACAGAAGTCAGGGTGGACCGGATAGAAATAGCTTCAGCCAGGGTTTCAGCCGGGGAATTTCAGGCGGTCAAAAGAATTACCGACTGGGCAATTCAGCAGAACCTGATCGACCGGATTGAAGTTCTTTGTTTCGTCGATGGTGATATTTCCATTAAGTGGATGCAACAGGCGGGTGCGCGGGTAATGAACCTGCTCACCAAAGGATCCCTGAACCATTTACAACATCAGTTGCGCAAGACACCGGAACAGCATTTTAAGGAAATCGCTGCCGTTGTCAAACAGGCGGGGAAAAAAGGTATCGCCTGTAATGTATACCTGGAGGACTGGAGCAATGGCATGCGACACTCCCGTGATTATGTTTACCAGTACCTGGATTTTATAAGTGGGCAACCTGTCAAAAGAGTGATGCTGCCGGATACCCTGGGGGTGCTCCTGCCAGACGAAGCCCGGTCCTATTTATCGGAAATTGTGGAACGTTATCCGGATCTGCATTTTGACTTTCATGGTCACAATGATTATGACCTAAGTGTGGCCAATGCCCTGGAAGCAGTGAGGGCGGGTGTACAGGGCCTGCATCTGACCATTAACGGGATGGGGGAAAGAGCGGGCAATACACCCCTGGAAAGCACGATTGCTGTGTTGAATGATTTTCAAAAGCAGGTGAAAACTTCCGTAAATGAAAAAGCCCTTTACAAGGTCAGCAAGCTGGTTGAATCTTTTTCGGGATTCCGGGTATCTGCCAATAAGCCCATCGTGGGCGAGAATGTTTTTACCCAGACCGCAGGTATTCATGCCGATGGTGACAAGAAGAAAAACCTGTATTACAATGACCTGATGCCGGAAAGGTTTGGTCGCCGGCGCAAATATGCACTGGGGAAGACTTCCGGTAAAGCCAATATTGAGAACAACCTGCAGCAGCTCGGCATACAGCTCAGCGACGAAGATCTTAAAAAAGTAACCCAGCGTATCATAGAACTGGGTGACCGTAAGGAAACCGTTACCCAGGATGACCTCCCCTATATTATTTCAGATATTCTCGACAGCGATGCGATCAGTGATAAAGTATTAGTGGAAAACTATGTCCTGACACATTCCAAGGACATGCGCCCCTCGGCGACTATTCGCATCAAATTTGAAGACGGAAGTTTTGAAGCCAACGCCCTGGGCGATGGTCAATATGACGCTTTCATGAATGCCCTCAAAAAGATTTATACCCAGAAAAAACTGGCCCTGCCCAAACTGACTGATTATATCGTGCGCATCCCGCCCGGGGGCAAGACCGATGCCTTATGCGAAACCATCATCAGCTGGGAGCACAACGGTCGGGAACTGAGAACGACGGGGCTGGACAGTGATCAGACGGTGGCGGCCATTAAAGCCACCCAGAAAATTCTGAACCTGATTTAATGCCCGGATCGCTTATCGGACTTCCCTGCTTAAAATACCGGGAATCCGGCCCTGAATTTGCCCGAAAAATAGGATCATTCCAATATCTTTGCGCCAGTCAAAAAAAACAGGTTTGCAACAATCCCGTAGTATAAAATATTATGTCCCCCTCATACTGCTCCTGATTGTGGACATCGTACTGATCGTGCTGAACGTTATCAATTTTTACCACCCGTTCCCCGATGTTGATTTATACAATATAGAAACCAATGACAGTTATGCAGAGGATTTTCAGAATTTCAAATGGATTCTGATGATTCTTGGCCTGTTAATGATCAGTATTTTTCGGAAGGAAAAGCGCTATCTGGCCTGGGTGCTGGTATTTTTCTTCCTGTTTCTGGAGGATGTTTTCAGAATCCATGGCGGCCTGGGCCATGTGTTTTATGATGTTTTCGGTATGACCAGCGGCCGACGCGGCGGAAAGATCATGGAGCTCTTTGCTGCTGTCTTTCTGGGTTTTCTGGTCCTGGCGCCGGCGGCACAGGCATATAAGACAGGAGATGCGTTGTTCCGAAAGCATTCCAAAGCCATGCTGGTACTCCTGCTTTTGTTTTTATTTTGTGCGATCGTTCTGGATCAGGTCCACCGCCTGGCCGTCGTAAGTTATCACTGGAAGTATAATATTGTACTGGGCATACTGGAAGACGGCGGTGAACTGATTACCGAAAGTCTGCTTACAGGATATCTTTTGTCCATCGCCTTAAAACAAAATGTCAGGTAACTGGAATAATTTTTTACAGGACAACCGGCCCCTGCGGCCTTCAGGTCATGGCAGGCTGGTTGACCGTCACGGGATATAACAATCTGAGATGAACTACGGACGATAAGATACTGCAGCGCAGTCATAATGATCAGAAGCTAGGTCATCTGGCCATTTTTTAAATTTAAAAAAATATAGATGAAAAAAAACATCTTAGTGGTGCCGGGAGATGGTATCGGACAAGAAGTAACTGAAGTAGGTAAAAAAGTGCTCGATAAAATTGCGGAAAAATTTTCCCATGAATTCAGTTATGATGAAGCGCTGATCGGCCACGTGGCGATTGAGGCGACCGGCGATCCGCTACCGGAAGCTACCCTTGAAAAAATGAAAATTGCCGACGCCGTGCTCTTCGGCGCGGTGGGGCATCCCAAATACGACAACGACCCTTCTGCCAAAGTTCGTCCCGAGCAGGGGCTGCTGAAAATGCGCAAAGAATTGGGCTTATATGCCAACCTGCGCCCCATCAAGCTTTTCGATGAACTTCTGGAAGCCTCCAGTATTAAACCTGAAATACTCAAAGGGGCAGATATCCTGTTTTTCCGCGAGTTGACAGGCGATATTTATTTTGGCGAAAAAGGCCGGAAAGAGGATGGCAATTATGCATATGACATCGCCGCCTATTCCCGATTTGAAGTAGAAAGGATTGCCCGGAAGGCTTTTGACGCCGCCCGGACACGCAGTAAAAAGCTTTGCTCGGTAGACAAGGCCAACGTTCTGGAAACAAGCCGTCTCTGGCGGGAAGTCGTACAACAGGTGGCAACCGAATACCCGGATGTGACAGTGGAATACCAGTTTGTAGATGCGCTGGCCATGTTGTTGATCAAAGATCCCAGACGTTTTGATGTGGTGGTTACTGCCAATCTGTTCGGAGATATCCTTACCGATGAAGCGTCGCAAATTGCCGGATCGATGGGTATGCTGGCTTCCGCCTCGATTGGCGACGGCACCGGTGTTTATGAACCGATCCATGGTTCTGCCCATGATATTACCGGTAAAGGCATTGCCAATCCGATGGCTTCGGTATTATCTGCGGCCCTGCTGCTGGATATTTCCTTTGGCCTGAAAGACGAAAGCCAGGCAGTAATTGATGCAGTGGATCAGGTACTGAAAGCCGGTTTCCGTACCGGAGATATTGCAGACAGCCGTACTCCGAAAGAAAAAATACTGGGGACCGAAGCTATTGGCAATGAGATCCTTTCCAGAATCTAACAGGCTATAACAGCACCGTTAAATTACAAAAGCAGGTTCATTTTCAAAGAGGAAGACGAACCTGCTTTTCTATGTTAATTCAAAAAAAACCGGTGATTGTGGGAAAAATGGAGTAAATTTATGGTAGAAAATAACAGTCGTTAGTTTTAGGACTGTTATGAGCGACACTGAGTTTGATAGATATGGAAGTTTATTGTTTCACAATTTAAACTTGTCACTATGAACCAGTTCAAAACCCCATCAACGCCCGATCCCACAAAACCGGGCCTCCCCGTAAAGGCGGAACAAGGATTTAAATTCCTGCCTTTTGGCGAGTGGCTTTACGTTGTATTACTTAGTCTGATACTGGCCTTTGTTGCTTCATGTTCAGCAAAGGGAAAGAACCGCTCCGAAAATGCGATACAGGCGGATAAGGATTCGATTATGTCCACCATCGAAAAAGAAACCCGCAGTTTCTTTGCCAGGGACTACGAGGGCTGGAAATCCACTTATGCGCAGACCGATTACGCCTTTCAGGCCTGGAGCAACCGTGACGGGACTTTTGACGCCAGTGTTGGCTGGAACGGCATTGACAATACCATTGGCAAGTACATTCACGACAATCCTGAACCACAATCCAGCAGCCATCCCATTGTAGAACGTAAGAATATCATGTTCAAGTTCTACGGTGACAATACCTGTTACCTGACCTGGGACCAGTTCAACAGCAACCGGGAGGGCGATAATTTTCTGCATAGCAAAGAAGTCCGGCTGATGGAAAAAATTAATGGAACCTGGAAAATCGTATGTGTTTCTGCTTTCTGGGATTATCTCCATCCGATTGATGCCAACAAGCTGAAAGATATCCAACGCATGGACAAGGAAAGCAGGGGTACGGACAAAATTTAAGGCAACAGCGGTTCAGGAATCTGTACCGGCTATGGCTTCTTGACTGGCGTTATCTGGATTTTTTCTTTTTCCCGGTCCCGGATGAGGACCGCTTCGGCGGGTCCAACAGCGGGTTGGAAACAATGATGGGGCGGGGTTTGGTCGTCTCGTGAAGTTTTTCAATTTCGACTTCGTTGACAATCATTGCCTGTGGGCTGATGACGCTGAAGTCGGGACCGTTGTGGAGTTGCATACTGTCAGCCGCTACCTGAAACCGTCTGAGTCCCCGCAGGGTCATGGGCCCCAGTTTGGCACCTGTAACTCGATATTCCTGACCTGTCAGCAGATCGACATGATATAATTCCGGTGCGCCCATCGGGCTGCCCCTGACGATATAGGCTTCTTTCAGTCCCTCTGCTGTCGCAGCTTTCAGCAACTGTCGTTTCATATCGGCAAGCAGGCTGGTTCTGGTGGCCTTGAGTACCAGTACGCCCGGCTGGGTCCCCTTCCCCATCGAACTTCTGGAAAATCCCAGGGAACGTGGGAATTTCCGGGTCGGCGTACGATCATTCAGCAATCCCTTAAGAATCCCCTGCCGGATCAATTCCAGTGTGTCCGGTGGTTGCACGCCTTCGTTATCAATCTCGAAAGCCCCGGTCGTGCGCCGTCCCTGAAAGGATTTCAGACCGGGGACCGCTAGTAAGTTCAGTTCGGCGGCCACCAGCTTCTGCCCCAGCTTCTCTTCGAAATCCGTACTATTATTTTCATATCCCAGGATATTTTTCCTGCGGGTCGACAAAGTTTCACCGAAAGCCTCATTGATCAGGTTAATCACGGCGCCGGACTCATAGAGTACCGGTCCCATATAGGCGCCCTCAAAACTTCGGTCCGCTGATCGGGATTGTAAATCCTTTATCATTTCCACTACCTGCTTTTTAAGTAGCTCCTGGGTCGGCAGTTCCGCTACAGAACTTGCGTAACAGACATAACTTTTACTGCGTGGACGCGCCTCACCTTCTTCACTGTATGCTGCGAAAATCCGGATTCCTGCATACCCGTCGGGCATCCGGATTCGGGTTCCTTCACTGCTCACCAGGTAATCCTCATACTCGGAAAGGGTCAGGCTGCACCCCGACTGGGTGATTCTCGGGTCCTTGTTAAAAAGAGAAGAAAGTGCACGCAAACGCTGCTCCCATTCACCGATATCCACAGCGATCTGTCTAACGGGGCCATAATCTTTTTGAACGGGCGCTATTTTGGAAAGATCATCGAGGGCCAGTTCTTCCTTATCTACTTCGAGTCTCTTGAGCGCAGCACTGAAGTTGCTGTACAATTGCGCATTATTCTTATAGGCTTTATCGGTCTCCAGCCAGAAAATTCTCCTGTACTCCATGTCATCCGGCTGCTGCGGGAGATTGAACCCGCCATTGCTTCGCAACATATAATCAAAATTGCGGTGGTAGTCTCCTACCAGCAACCGGATCGATCCGGTCTTCCTGTTGGCCGGCGTTCTTTCATAACTGAGCAGTTCGCCGCGTTCCGCACGCAGGTTCAGATAGTACTGGTTTCTCAGTTGATAGGAAATGAAAAAAGGTGCCCCCAGGTCCGGCAAACGCAGGCGTTGCATATTACGTTTCAGTTCCTGATCCATAAGCTGCACATACAGGTTATCTTTCAGAACCTGGGCGCCCAAAGGCCGACCTGTTGTGAACAGCACCGTCAGATATAAGAGAAATTTCTTCATTTTGATGTTTTCTGCAGTTGCATCCGGATCCGTTTATTGTGGCTCCAGATCCGGCCGGGGCAAAACGGGTCGGCGCTCACTGGATTTATTCTTTTTCTGGGTTTCCATTACATCCACAAAAATTGCCGGAGCGGAAGCGGAAACAGGCACCCAACCCGATCCTGATCCACACATACCGTTAAATGTTTCTGTCTGGTTGCTACAGGCCATGATGCGCATAAACATAGACAGTGGTGTTCCAATTAAATCCACTCCCCGCACCAACTGATCCGGACGGCCATCCGCATAGATTTTATAAACTTCGGTAGGAATAACATTAAAGGCATTGGGCGTCGTTCGGCCCACACTGGTAAAGCCGCCCTGAACATCCTGAAACAGATAGCCATAGGCCTTCCGCTGCTTTTTACAGGTTTCCCTTAACAACTGTCTCAGCTCCTCGAAGCTTTTATCCGAATCGCCGGTTACAATCAGATTGCTCTGTCTGCTTTCCGGTACACCTCCGGGTGCCGTACGCGCATGGCCATTAGAACCGCTCACACCATTAATCGGCGTGCGGGTCATCAGAAAGTTTTTTAAAACCCCGTTTTCCACCACATCCACCCGACGGGCACTTACGCCTTCATCGTCAAACTGATAAAATCCGTTCACCGTGGTACCAGCAACTTCCCGAACCGTGGGGTCCATAGAAATACTCAGAAATTCAGGGAGTACTTCCGTACCCAGCCGGGTTTTAAAGGTCTGGCCATCCTGTTCATTTTTCATTCTTTTGCCTTCCAGCCGGTGACCGAAAATCTCATGAAAAAAAAAGCCGGCCGCCCGCCCGGAAAGAATCGCCGGGCCTACAAACGGTTCAGCCAACGGCGCCTTGCGAAGGGCACTGAGTCCTGCACTCATCTCCCGGGCATCTTCGAGCAGACTGTTTGTGGAAGGCAGTCCTGCCGGCAGATAAGCAAAATAGGATCTATACAGGTGTAATTCCATACCGTCATCGGCTTTACTGCTTCCGTAGAGCATCTGCCAGGCACCCGTCCCGTTTTCAATAATTTGTGAGCCTTCTGTGTCCACAAAATATTTACGGGTCACTCGGAACTCAAAATACATGCCCGCATTCAGCAGATCCTGATTTTCCCCAATGCCGCGGTAACTTTTTCTAAACGGGTAGCAATGCCGGCCAGGTCCGGTCTTAGGGCTGATCAATCCACTGGGGGATCAAAATGTAATAGCGGATCCGCTGCGGAAAAATCAGCAGCCTTATCCTCCTCTGCTACCCGGACTTTCTGATTGGTCAAAATCATTTCATAGGTCTGGGCGGCATTTTTATAAGCCATATCGGTCGCCTTCCAGATGTCCAGACGCAGCAGGTCTTCATTGCCAGGAATGCTTAAACTGGTCGGCGGACTGCCAAAAGGTAAATTATGAGTATTGTCCAGCTGGTAGCTGCCGATCCGGATCGTCGGCGTAAAAATCCGGTTGCGGGAGCTGTCGATCTCATAGATGACGCCAAATCCAGCACGTATCCGATAAGTCGTAATATTATCGACCCGATAACTGATATAGTGAACTACCCATTGGCTAAAGACCAATGGGCTTCGGACTTCAACGCCCTGTGCTTCTTTTCAGAAGTCTTATTTAAGGCTCTGCCCGTGTAATCGGAGAGTTCCGCCCCGATGATTCTTATACCTTCTTCAAGGATATTTTTACTTGCATTGAAGTCCCTGTCCAAAATATGCCCATTTGGACAAGTCCACTGTCTTTCCGAAAGATGTAGGGTCTGATGGATATAGCCACATTCGTTACAGGTTTTTGAAGATGGATAGAAGCGGTTGATTTTGATTATTCGCTTATCATTCCAACTTGCTTTATATTCAAGTAACCTGACGAATGTTCCCCAACTTGCATCTGCTATATGCTTTGCAAGTTTATGATTTGCCATCATTCCTTTCACGTTCAAATCTTCCAGACATATGATATCGTACGCATTGATTATCTGTGTAGATACCTTATGTAACAGGTCAAGCCTGGTATTGGCAA
>NZ_BAAGRD010000006.1:0-1006 GCF_054783135.1 Niabella terrae | reverse complement strand
TTACTGATCAACATGATTACTATTTGTATAACGGTCCAGTAGATATGAGAAAATCCATTGATGGACTCAGTGGCATTGTCTTAAATGAACTCGGCAGAGATCCCGGTAACCGGGACGTGTTTATTTTCCTGAATCGGCGCGGCACCCATATTAAACTACTCTTAAAAGAAACAGACGGTTATACTTTATTCTACCGCCGGTTGCATAAGGGCCGTTTTAGAGCCCCGGATACTGATCAGGATGGTACCGCGCTCAGGCTTACTGCCACCGAGCTCTGGTCACTGCTTTACGGCCTTAGTTTGCAATATTCAAAAAAAACGGGATAGTTATCCACAAAACAAAGGCTCCGGAACCTCCTTTTTATTTTTTCAAAAAAAAGGGTGGCTTTATCCACTAAAAAACTTTTTGTGTGTGGAAACATGACTCCGGCTGTAATACAGTCTGGTACTGGATTTGCTGATATTATATCAGTAATGAGCAGTTCCAAAAATTATAAAAGATTATATGAAGCCGGCTTGCAACAGCTGGCCCGCCAGGAAAGTCTCATTGCCTTATTACAACAGCAAGCCAGTCAACTGCAGACAGAGCGTGCATCTNCAGAAAGAACTTATTGATCAGCAGCAACAACAGCTTACCGATCAGCAGATCCGGCTGGACAAACAACAAAAGGATCTATCGGCTTTATCCCAACTACGTTATGAACTCCGGGAGTTAAAACGTCGGGTATATGGCATCAAAAGTGAAAAACGTCATCTGCATGAGACGGCCCTTCCCATGGGAGGCCAACTGTCACTGGAACTGGAGACAGACGATTATGCAAGCTGTAAGATCAGCTCGCGCCGCCAGATAGCGGCCCACCAACGTATTAGTAAGACCACTGAGCCCAGGAAGGCCGGCGGTCGCCATGAGCTGCCTGAAGGGCTCACCGAGGAGGTTACGATATTGGATGTGGAAGCAAAGCCCGAGGGTGCCCGATTGGTGGGTTATGATGAGCAGCGCCAGTTGG